>CAZVPH010000113.1:0-4175 GCA_964628125.1 uncultured Thiosulfatimonas sp.
AGATTGCTTTTTCAAGATTGGCGAGCGCTTCGTTAGGTTGATTGAGTAGGGCATAAGCGCCGGCCAGCTGATAGAAGGCGTGCTTATTCTCTGGGTCAATCATCAAGGCTTGGTTACACAGGTTTATCGCCCATTGCGGTTCATCCATCTGCAAGGCGAGATCGGCTTTATAGGTTAAGGCTTCCGCATTGTGTGGTTCCAGTTCTAAAATCTGATCATAAATATTTAGACGGTTGCTGATAATCTGCTCCTGCGCAGCCTTAAGCCATAAACTGTGAATGTCTTGATGCTCCGAAAGACGTCTTTGTGCGCTGTTGATCCCCATGGATTTACTGTGCAGCTCCTCTTCCAATTTTTCCAGTCGTCCTTCGTATTGCGAGATGACCTTATCGACTTTGGTGTCCGCCAAGTGAAGCACTTTGTCTTGGATTTCACGCATCGAATTCCAACCGACTAAGAGGAGCATGGAGCTTATCCCGGCAATTAAATAGAAAAAATAGGTGACGGTGTCCGTGGCATAAGCGACCGCGCGCGTGGTCGCAGTCAGTTCGCGATTGACGACCTCTTTGGTTAAATCAACGTGCAAAGCGTTCATGTCGATGCGCAGTTGCTTCAGTTCGTCCATCACATAACGCTCTATAAAAGGGTTATAGATGGGCTCACTGATGCTCTCCAGGTCTTGCGACTCTTTGGTGTGCAGCTGTGCATGCAGCGTTGGTGATACAAGAAAAAGCAGTGTAAAAAGGATCAATGTTCGCATATAGCTTTTCCATGATTGTGTACTTCTATTAAGCCCAAGTGTAGCGACTTAATGGCTTTTTCGTAATCTTTTTCATTGATAAAAAACTGCATTTCAACCTGACGGGTGTTTTGGTGAAGTGCTTCAATGTTAATGTCGTGCTGAAACAGGGTTTGCACGGATTGCGCCAGCAGACCTTTTACGCGCATGTCGCTGCCCATCACTGAAACTAGAGAGACTTTACTGGTGTTGAGTGTTGCTGTCGGCAGTTTTTTTTGTAACTGGTCGGCAATTCGCTTGGCTTTTTTAAGCGACGCGTTTAAGTAAATCGTGATGGTGTTGGCGTTAAAGTCTTTACTGACCACATTGCATTTTAAGCGGTGCGCCATATCAATCAATATTTTTTCATAAATGCCTTGTTGACCAATCATCTCTTGGTCAAAAATTTCCAAGGCAATCAAGTGCTTCATGCCTGCGATGATTTCGACCTGAGGCGATTCACTGATGTAGTCCGCTGTAATAAGAGTGCCGTGGTGTTCTGGTTCAAATGCGTTTTTAATTCGCAAAGAGATACTGGCTTTACGCAAACCTTGAGCAGCGCGTGGGTGAATCGCTTCCATATTTAAGTTTGCAAGCTGATCACCGATGTCGTAGTTGGTCTTACCGATCGGAATGGCCACGGTTTCACCCACTAAACGTGGGTCGGCGCTGCTGAGGTGGTACTCTTTATGAATGACCGCTTCGGTCGCCTCGTAGAGAACTGCAATTCGACTGAAGACCATCTCACTGTAGCCACGGTCAAAGGTGTCCATAAGGTTTTCACTGCAATGTGCATAGCCGGTGACAATGGGCAACTCTTGTGTGAAATCAACTTTTTGCAAGTGTTGTGTCAGGACTTCGTCCAACGGCAGCTTATCGTCGGTCTGCCAGCCTGTTAAGTCAATAAAACGGCTGTTGACACCTTCGTTTTTAAGCAGTTGCGCTAGGTTCCAGGCACTGTGCGCTTCGCCAATACTGGCCAGCAGTTCACGTACGGTGAGAAGGTGTTCATCCAAAGAAAAATGGCCGTGGCTACAGAGGTCTTGTAGGTGATTTAACAGCTGCTTACTTTTGGCGATGCGTTCATCGATAAAGTCGTTGGCTTGGGTGAGCTGTTCAGGATTGGTAAACAGAGCCTGGTTGATCTGATTGAGTTTCACGCGCAGTTGTTGCAGGGCGATAAACCAATCACTTTTTTGATCGTCATGTGCGAACAGGCCATAAACGCCGGGTTTGCCATTTTTTTTGTGTTCCAATAAATCGTCGGTAATGCCTCCATAAGCGGACACAACCATTACGCGATTATAAGGGTTTTTAGGGTAGAGGATAATATTGTCTCTGACCGCGGGGTAGTCACTCATCGAGGTTCCGCCGATCTTTTCAATGCTTAATTTTCTAGGGAGTGTGTTTGACATGTTATATAGGGTATTTAATCTCAGTTATACGCGTTTAAGAAAACAACCAGGCCTGGTCGTTTTCTTAAACACAATGAATTATGTGTATTGGAAATGACTCTCATGCACGAGGGGAATTATCCCCTCTAGAGTGTGAGAGTATTCTTCCGTGAAAGCGTTGTTTACTCTGTATCAGGCAGCAGGTAAGAGCCGTCTTTATCGTGAGTTTCACGCCCAGTCACAGGCGGGTTAAAGACACAGACCATGCGCATTTCCACGCCTTTATTGGCACTTAAGATGTGTTGGTCATTGTCGTTTAAAGCATAGACCGTACCTTCGCGAATAGGGTGAACCTTACCGTTTTTCTTCTCAACGATTTGGCCCTCTCCTGCAATACAGTACACTGCTTCAAGATGGTTTTTATACCAGAGGTGAAGGTCTTCACCTTCTTTAATGATGGTGTCGTGCAGTGAAAAGCCCATGCCATCTTTGGCGAGCAGTAAGCGACGGCTTGTCCATTGAGCGGAATCTACGTCGTCTTCAGTACCGATTACATCGTCGTATAAGTTTTTTACAATCATTTTTTAACTCCTTGTTGGTTTACTTTGCAGCGTCTTTAGCCAGTTTAGGGGTATAGGTTTTTAAAACCTTAACAATGGCGGCTTCTAAAATATCAAAGCCTTCATTAATCAGCTCTTCGGTAATCACCAGTGGTCCTAAAAACTTAATAACATCGCTCTCTGCACCGGCGGTTTCGATGACTAAACCATCTTCAAATGCTTGTGAACAGATGGCGGTGGTTAGCGCTGGGTCTTTAAATTCAGTTCCCCAAATCATCCCCAAGCCGCGTATTTCACGAATGTGGTCGGCAAAGCGTAAGGCTAGCTGCTGCATACGCGCTTCCACCAGCTGAGCTTTAACTTTGATCTCTTTTGAGAAACTGTCGTCAGCCCAATAATTATCCAGTGCAACGGTTGCTGCAACAAACGCCAGGTTATTACCACGGAAAGTCCCCGAGTGCTCACCCGGTGTCCACTTATCCAGCTCTGGTTTTAGCAGAACTAAGGACATAGGGTGACCACCACCGATGGACTTAGACAGTGTCACAATATCGGGCTTGATGCCCGCTCTTTCAAAACTGAAGAAGTCTCCAGAGCGACCGTTACCAACCTGAATGTCATCAACAATCATTAAGATATCAAAGTCATCACAGATCTGACGCAAGTCTTTTAACCAGCCTGCACCGGAAACATTAATACCACCTTCGGCTTGAACCGTCTCTAAGACAATCGCAGCCGGCAACTCGGTACCACTGGAATCGTCTCCTAGAATTTTACGCAAGTAAGCAATAGTATCGATCTTGTCACCCAAGTAGTTGTGAAACGGTACTTGGGTAGTGTAGCCCGGCACACCGTAGCTTTCGTCGTGGTAGTAGCTATTGCCGGTAATACTTAAAGAGCCCATTGACATACCGTGGAATCCGTTGGTAAACGACATGACCTGCTTACGGCCTTTGACTTTACGGGCAATTTTAAGCGCGGTTTCAATCGCATTGGTTCCAGTAGGGCCCACAAACTGCAATTTGTAATTGAAACCACGTGGTTTTAGGATGTTATTTACAAAGCTTTCCATAAAGTTACGCTTAGCCACAGTTCCCATGTCCAGCGCGTGACCGATACCATCGTTTTGCAGGTAAGTGATGATAGCGTCGTTTATTTTAGGGTTGTTATGACCATAGTTCAGGGCACCAGCGCCGGCAAAAAAGTCGATGTAACGTTTACCGGACTCATCCCAGATTTCGGCCATTTTAGATTTCTCAAAAATGGTTGGAAATGAACGGATATAACCACGTACTTCAGATTCATATTTATTAAAAACTTCAAATGTCATTATTTTTCCTTTGGAAGCCTCTGTGTCGAGGCTTCTATTTTTAGAGAAAGTGTTCTGTTAAGAGAGATAAGGGATTATTTTTTGGTCGTCCGCGCGTTTGAGCGTATAGAGTT
>CAZVPH010000113.1:4185-6397 GCA_964628125.1 uncultured Thiosulfatimonas sp.
GTGGTTTTCTTCGCCAAAATGTGACTCATTGATGAAAGGCGTCGTGTTTAAGTCGAGGCCATGCGTTTTCGCAAATGAGTTAAACAAGCTTTGTGAGGCTTGGTTAGAAGGGCTGATTGTGCAAGTTATCTCAGACATCTGAGAGTCCTTAGGCTGGTTATTCAGCAGTGCCGACAACATGGTTTTGGCGAGCCCTTGGCCGCGATGACTTTCTGCGACCGCCACTTGCCAGATAAAAAGTGCTTGGGGTCTATCTGGCTGAAAGTAAGCGGAGATAAAACCGTTAATCCGTCCGTCTTGCTCTGCAACGATGCAAGTGTCCGCAAAATGCGAGGCTTGTAAGAAGTAGAGGTAGCTTGAGTTTAAATCCAAGGGAGGCGAGGATTTAATCAGCTGATAGATAGCGTAACCATCGGCCAAAACGGGTTTGCGAAAATGTAGGTCGAGAAGCGTGCTTGATTGTTTAGAGTCGTTTTGCGAGTCTTGGATAATTTTCTCCATTACCATGCGTTAGTTAACATGGATCATTAAATTAAGGGCCTTTCTTTGAGTTACAACTCATTTATATGACCGTTCTAAAGTGTTCGTTCTATATATGTGTTCTATATAAAGGTTCTAAAATCGTTCAAATAGGTATAAAGAGTGCTGATTTGTCATAACAATCGGTGCCAAACTAAAGGCGGGTAAAGCGAATGAATGGATGCGATATGTTAGGCGTAAGAGCGGACTCACGCTAGGACGAGCCGACGGCAAGGTAAATCGAGCCGTGTGGACTCCTGGAAGAGTCGAACCATACAGGTGATTTCTCAGAGGCGTTCTTTTCCAGTGTAGACGTTTACTTGAGAGGCTTCTCAGTAGGGCGCTCAGTAAAATGGGTCTAGACAAAAAAAGATGTGTATTAGATACAGCTGAAAAAAAGATAAAACGAACCTATTGAGGTTGTGAAATTGAATTTAGTGTAACAAAATAAATATTACTTATCAATAAGTTACAGGGTTTAATGCGGGGCTGGTCGGCTTTGTATAATGATAAGTAGTTGTTTTGATTGGAGGTTTCGGGGGTATTTATTTTCTCTTTTTTTTAGCTTAAAGACCTGCTTTTAGCTAAAAAACAAGCTTAGAATAAAGTGATAATTGTGGACACTGGACTTTTTCTTGTCTTTTATTGCCGTCCAGACCGCGCTGTCTCAATTGACGTGATCAGGCCTATTACACCGAGCACCGACTAAGGGTCGATGTAATAGGCTTTTTGCGTTGATAAAAGTGGCTTAACCCGTACAATCAACTTCAAAGATACGTTAATTTAATTAAAGGTACCCGCTTTGCGTTTTTTAAACTACATAAAATATTTGATTTTGTTTATTCTGTTACTGCTTTTTAGGCTGTTTACTATGGTTTCTAGGGGCGCGCGTAAATTGATTGATTTAAGTGTTGACGCTTACAAATCGGTCAAACACAGCGAGAGCTTTGAGGAAGCGTACCAAAACTTTACGACCAATCAGTACAGCAAAGCGCGCCTGAGCATTCCGGAAGAGGTGATTGCGCTCATGGCGAAGATTGCCAAAAGTGATGGCAAGATCAGTGAGCTTGAAATTGAGTTTATGAGTAATGTTATTAAGTCGATGACCGGCGCGATGAAAAGTGCAGGTTTGCCAGATGTGGTGTTGGCGGTGGTTAAGAAAAAACTCTATGCGTTAGCGAACAGAGCAAAGAACGATCAAAATCCGATCTCATATTACTGTCAAACGTTAAGTGCGTCTGGTTTAGAAATTCGTGCCGGCGCCATGATGCAACTGATCAGCTTTGCCTCTTTGGACGGGCTCTCCGAAAACACCTTAGAGATGCTGCAAGAAATAGGTCGGTTGCTTACTTTTGACGATGCGCAAATACAGCAATTAATTGACCAGGTCAGCGGACGTGGACGTTCTTCTTACGCAAATGAAAGTGTGACCCAAGACCCTTATGCCGTGCTGGACTGCGTTGATACCGATGACTTTACCGCGATTAAAAAAGCCTATCGAAAAATGGTCAAAGAGAACCATCCTGACTTCATGCATGGCAAAGGATTGGATGATGCCGACATTAAAGCGGCAACTGAAAAAATGCAGGATATTAACGCAGCTTACGAGGAAATAAAGAAGCGTAAAGGGATGTAGTATAAAAATTTAATAACAAGCAAATCAGTGAGCAGCCAGTGCGATAAGCGTTAAAAA
>CAZVPH010000114.1:0-222 GCA_964628125.1 uncultured Thiosulfatimonas sp.
TGGCCTAACAAGTCCTGCCAAGTAGTTTCATAAAACTCATGCCCTTCTTTATCCGCCATCTTTGCAAACAGTTGCACCGAGCGTGCGTCGAGCAACACGCCCTCTTCAGCAGCGATGGCACTGATTTTAACGCCGTCGTCGGAGTGCAGCAGGCCGTAACCAATGCCAGACACATCTTCCTTGACGGCGTGCAGATAAACGGCCAACTGAGGCGCTTTGGTC
>CAZVPH010000114.1:232-6335 GCA_964628125.1 uncultured Thiosulfatimonas sp.
GCAGATCCTGAATGCTGGCACGGCCGGTTTTATAGTCAATAATCACCCGTTCACCTGCCACCTGATCCACACGGTCGATAATCACCGTAAACTCAATGCCCGCCAATGTGATGAGATGACGTTTTTCGGTGTCAAGGACCGCAAAGCTTTCTCGGGTCTTCTCCAACGCCAGCCACTGTAAACAAAGTTCTAAAATACGTGACTTTTCCAATTCAAGGTAAGCACTCTCAACAGTGCCTTGCAACGCTTCAAAGCTGGTGGTGATATGAGCTTGCAGACGTTCGGTTAATTCGGCGTCGGTTAAAAGTAACATCGCATTTTGGGTTTTGGTCTCCAGCCAAAAAAGTTCCAAAACGGCGTGCACTAAAATACCCTGATTGGTGTTTTGCAACCCCTCTTCAACGCTTTGCAATCCATACTTTGCACCCAGGCGAAAATCCATAAACGCCATTAAAGGACACTGACTTTGCGCCTGTAAAATTCCTGTACCGCCAGGCGCTTTAGAACCTGCAGGCACTTGAGGTCCTCTGGCGTCCAACACCCACTCAATCGGCTGTTCGGCGTCGCGCAGTGCAAACAGTTGCTCGGCCAGTGAGCGATAACTCAGCGGCGAATACGCGGGTAACGGCAGGCTTTGTAACGCCGACGGCTCATCTTGTCGCAACGGAGTAAGTGGAATAAGAGGGCTAGGCAATAACTCGGCATCACCTTGGTGTTGCGCATAACTCCACACCACCGCCGGCGCAGAGTCCGCTAAGCGTTCAGTCACCTGCAAGGCGTAATCCAACTCTCGCTTCGCATCGCAACGTGGCGAGCGCTGATCTCGTTGCAGCGCCATCGGTAAAAAAGGGTTAGGATTGGGCATTCTCGGCCAGGCTTCATCCGTTAACCCCATGACCCAGAGCGCGTCAAAGGTTTGACCGCCGGCTTCGAGCATCCCCATAATTTGAATCGGTTGCAAACCTTTACTTTGTGACTGGTGCAACTGCTCCGACAGAAAGCGGCTTAAAAGCGAGAGCCAGCCTGATACCGACTGCTGACCGACCATCTCCGTCAGCCTTGAAAAATTTGTAATCGCGGATTCAAACGCCGTTTTTTGCTGGTGCTCATCGCTGTTTAAGGTGCGGTTGCCTGGCCAGCCGATCGACTGTAACAACGCCCAAATCGCTTGCGTAAACTCGGAAAGCGTCAGTTTTGCAGGCAGCTCAAGCGTGCCCCGCTGGCGTAATTTCTCTAAGAGTGCTTCTGGCATCGCCTCCGCTGCCTGGGTGTCGAGAAGTTTTGGCCACGCAAAATTGGACCATTGTAAACGCCTAAAACGGGCATCGGCTTGTTGGCGCTGGACAAAATCACCTTGCGTATAGGGTGAAATCAACCACTGACTCCACTCGGCATAGCGACAGGGTTTTTGCGGTCGTAAAAACAGTTGAAGGCTTAACCAAGCGTTTTGCACCAGTGGCACCGTCAACAAAGGCTCGCCTAACGAGAGGTTGTAAAAGGGTGGGGTCGTCCGAGCCGTGCTCAGCGGTTGCAAACCTTGCAAGCTTAGTTGCTCGTCCAGGCCTTGACTTAACGCCACTTTATAATCGGCCAAATTTGGCGACACCACGCCAATTTTAATTTCATGTTCAGGTTTTATCTGCGACAGAGTTTGCCACTGCTGCACACACCACAAAGCGACCTGTTGCACTTCATCTTGAGCGTCTTGTGCGCTGTACACCTGTTGATTTGTAAACGTTTTCGAATCGGCTTGAGGAGTTTCACCCCCTGTTTCAATGCCTGCCTCACTTGCTTGACTGCCTCGTGATTCGACCGCTGTTTGCCACAACTTAATCTCCGGCGTCAGTTCATCAAATCCGTGCAAACAGAAAGCGTCTGGTAAACGGCCTTTGCCCTGCTGTAACCACGACAATCGCTGTTGCTGTGCGAGCACCTCATCTTGCCACTGGTGCGCGGTGAGCTTTTTAAGATAACGCGCCTGACAACTTTTATAGAGCAGGCTCTCATTAGACATAAATGAGGCATCCAACCACGCTTCTGGAAACCAAGAGCTCGACAGTGACCAGGCCTGGTAAAGTAATTTGGCGGTGCTTGAGACATTCAGCAGAGCGATGCTTTGCACGTCATGATCCGTTTGCACGGTTTGCGTTTGCGATAGTACGGCTTTATCCGCTTTTTGACTCAGCGCCGTTTCGCGTGCTTCTAGCTCTTCCTGCAACACTTGTTCCCACAACCACTGGGCTTCAAAACCGTTTAAGACTTTTTTGGGCAGTTCATCAAACGACAACTCGCCGCGCAACAAACAGCTCTCTTGCCAAGTGTCCCACCACTGCGAAAAAGTCATGATCTCAGGTGTTTGCACCACGGTTTGAGCCTGCGATTGCAACGATTGTTGTTTCAGCGTCGCACTTAAACGACTGTTGGCGGTGATATGAATGGTCTGCATCAAACTCGCTTCTTTTATTCAATTATGGTGAGGATATTATGGCAAAGATTTGCAGGCGTATTCTGCTAAGTCGAGGAAATGAAGCAACGCTTGGTGACTGCGTGCTGAATCGTTCAACCGTTCAAGCTCGTCACTAAGCCAGCAGTTGAATCCACCGTGTGCCATTTATTTTTAAACAGTGTTTTGCCTGTGGCGTTTGCGGATAGTGGTGGTTGACCAATGCCCAAAACTCTTTTGAGTGATTAGGGTGAATTAAATGACAGAGTTCATGCACCACCACATAATCGATGACCCAACTGGGCGCTTGCATCAATCGCCAATTAAACTGAATACGACCATCACTGTAACAACTTCCCCAGCGCGATTTATACCCCTTGACGGTCAACTGGGTCGGTTTCACCCCAATTTTTTCGGCGTAATAGTTTAATTTTGGTTCAAGATAGCTGACCGCCTGCACCTGCATAAACGACCGCACCGCTTGGCAGGCCTGGTCAGAACAGACATCCAGCTCGAAGGAGTCATCCTGAGTCGTTGGCCAATAAAGCGTGCAGAAAGTGTCGTGGATCGTCACCTCGGGTAATATTATTTGTTGTTTCGTTCGTTCTTTCACGCGCCCTTTTACCTGTTCTATTACATGACCCAGATCCGTCGTTTGATGTTGCAAAGTCGTTTCCACCCCCAAAAACTCTAGCAAATCACCCGACTGGCCTTTAAAAACAGGCCTGACAGGACGGGATTTTTGTCGCAATATCAAGGTCTTCAGCGCTTGATGCAACCACGCTTGATGCTCGGTCAGTAACGCTAACAGACGTTTATCAGACAGGTGTTTAGGCACTAAAATCACTGCCTGTGCCTGCTGAACGTGTTGAGTAGAGTCGTCCAGTTCGGCAAAGCGCGGTTTTAAACCGATGGATTTTTTGCGTGTAGTGCGCACAATCGACAAGCAGTGTTGACCGACTTGAAACGTGTTTAAGCTTGGCGGTGATTTCTTGTTGAGCGTGAGGCGTGAGAACAGGGGCATAGACTTCTTTTTTTCGTTGAAATTTTAACAATCATGTTTAAAGCTGCTTCTTAATGACCGCCAAACAGTCTCAAGCAGAATAGGGTGGACTGAGTAACCTTCACAAAATAACCTTTGCAACTAAACAGGTGCGGGCTTCTGAGCCGTGCGGTTTTAAGCGACATTTTAAACTATACTAAGCATTATGACTCTTCCTTCTATTCCACCACAAGACTTGCAAACATTGCGCCAGCATTACCAGCTGACCGTAACCGAACCTGGCGATGCACTGGAACTGCTGTTTCAGTTCACTGGCTTGAGCAAACAACAGTTAAAAACCGCAGCGCTTAAGGGCGCGGTTTGGCTTAAGCAACCTGCGCATACCTCAAACACTTCAACACCTGCAAGACCTACAAAACCAGAGCGGTTGAGGCGTTTAAAAAAACAGCTGTCGCCGGGCATGACGCTCGACCTGTATTTTTTTCCAGAACTGTTAAATGCTGAACTCTCTCCCGCATTGCTGGTTGACGACCAACAAGGTTATTCGGTCTGGTTAAAACCTCGCGGCATGCTCTCGCAAGGCTCTAAATGGGGCGACCACACCGCGCTTTACCGCTGGGTGGAGATGCATTACAAACCCAACAATCAAACTCGCCAGGCCTGGATTGTGCACCGTTTAGACCGAGCAACACAAGGTTTGATGTTGTTGGCGCACACTAAAAAAATGGCGCAACGTTTAAGTGAAGCCTTTGAACAGCGACAGATTCACAAACACTACCAAGCCAATGTCTGGGGTGAGTTTCCTTCTGAACCGCGGACCCTCAATCAACCGATTGACGATAAATCCGCCATCAGCCACATCACGCTAAAAGCCTACAACCCTACTTTGAATATTTCGCGCGTGACGGTTGAGATTGAGACCGGTCGTAAACATCAAATTCGCCGACATCTTTCCGAAGCTGGCTGGCCGATTATTGGCGACCGTCTCTATGGGGATGCGTCGCAGGATCTCGCTCTGCAAACAAATGGTGAGCTCCGTCCTGATTTACAGCTCACCGCGTACAAGTTGCACTTTGAATGCCCGCTCTCACACCCTTTTCCTCCACAAACGGCACAGTCAACAAAATCAAACCAGCCAACAAGACCGCCTGAAAGAGACTATGAATTGGCGGAAAGCCAATTGGATTTAATCGCACTCTAAGTGCGGTTAAGGTTTGAGCAGTGTTGAATGAGTTTTAAACAGAACACAGACTGAGGAGCGGCAAGCGTGCAAGGTTATTCATTTCCCATCAAGGGCACCTTTTACTACGCGGCCGATCTCGTTCTGGACGAAGACCTGCTGTCGCTCACAACGCCCTTAAAACTCCAGGCAGAACCTGACAACCCTTACGACCACCACGCGTTGCAGATTTTTCTGCCCACTCGCTTTAAAAGCAAGGTTGCAGACCTCAACAGCGTCGGCACAGCTTTCCAAGAAAATCTCGGCAGGCCTGGTCCTCTCAAAGCTGGGCTCTTATTAGGCTACGTTCCAAGGAGCTTGGCATCGGCGTTAAGCCAACCTTTACGACGCTCTTCTGCCTACCGTTTAACCGTAACTCGTGCAGCACGTCTTGGTAAGCGCATTGAAATAGAGTGTTTATTGGAGATTAAACTCCCCTGGTACAGAGCGCTAAACTTGCGTCTGCTCTGCTTGTGGATAGAACAACGAGAGCGTCTTAATAGAGTGAAGCGTTATCTTATACAACGCGAATAAATCAGGTAATGATGGTTATGTTGAGGTTGGCGCAGAGTTGTGTCCTTAACTCTAACCCTCTACACCATCACAATTGCTACTCGTCTTTGCTTGCTTTACACTAAGTTGAGTGATGAGTGGCTTAAAGATATTTGCACTTTCAGATGCGAATTCAACTAACGAATATGGAACGCATGCAACCAACACCGCGACAAGACCCCATGCATTTTCAAACAGCATTTTTAAAAATCATAAGCCACAACACAAACAACTCTCTAACCATTCGATACGAGCTTAAAACCCCATGACAAAGACCTCTCTAAACTCAGCCGACCATTCATCAAACGCCCAGCCATCAAGCCTTCAACAGTGTGCCGAGTTACTTGCTCAATCTGAAGAGTTCCAGCTCTTAACCAAAGTAAAGCCGATCACCTCTTTTAACAGCCCTTCTCCTGAAAATTGCCATCGCGTTTGCATCATTGACACTGAAACCACTGGCCTGGATACCGACGTCTGTGAAATTATTGAAGTTGGTTATCAAATCATTGAGTTCGATTCCTCTGGTCAGTTTTACCAAGTCCTTAAGTCCGAAAACTTCCTGAATGAGCCCAAAGGGGAAATCAGTGCTGAAGTGACGCGCGTGACCGGCATCACGCTGGACGATGTTAAAGGTCACAGCATTCCGTGGGATCAAGTCGCGGAAGACATTGGGACAGTGCAACTCTGTGTCGCCCACAACGCAGCTTTTGATCGTCCGATTCTTGAACGTTATCATAAGGTGCTTGTCGAAAAAATTTGGGGATGTTCTGTGGCGCAAATCGACTGGCAAACGTTGGCCAATGTCAGCTCACGCAGCCAAGAGTTTTTATGTTGGAAAGTTGGTCAGCTGTTTTACGGTGCACACCGAGCCTTAGACGACGTTCAG
>CAZVPH010000115.1:0-6319 GCA_964628125.1 uncultured Thiosulfatimonas sp.
AGATGAAGGTGTTAGTCGAAGCGCGCAACCAAGCGGATGCTATGGTTCACGCAACTGAGAAAATGGTGAAAGACGCTGGAGACTCTGTTGACGCGGCTGAGAAAGAAGCCATTGATACAGCGATTGCTGCGGTGAACGAAGCGATTAAAGGCGACGATAAAGACGCCATTGATGCTGCGGTTGCAAAACTGACAGAAGCCAGCCAGTCGGTTGCTCAAAAAGCACAGGCGAAGCAGGCAGAAGGCGGTGCAGACGCACAGCCGCAAGGTGACACAAACGACGCAGATGACGACATCGTTGACGCAGAGTTTGAAGAGGTAAACGACGATAAGAAATAACGCTTAATCGTTTAGAATGATGGCACGAAGATACTAAACTCTCGTGCGCTCTAAATCAGAGCGCACGAAAAAAAGCGTCTTCGTGCTTTTTCATTTGTAAGGATTACACATCGGGCTCAGATGTATTAAAGTCAGTCTTGAGTGGATCCGTTGAGCGGTATAGTCGTGACAACTATATAACCCGTTAGTTTATATCCGAAACACCCTTTAAACGAGCAAGTCACCTTGGCTTCTTGGTTAAAGCATTTTTTGATATTAGTTAACTTTAGCCTTGTTAACCAGCATAAGACAAATAAAAAAGACGAGATATTTGATGAGTAAAGTCTGTTATTACGAAATTTTAGAGATCAGTAGAACGGCGTCCGAAGGTGAGATAAAAAAGTCCTACCGAAAAATGGCGATGAAATATCATCCAGACCGTAATCCAGATGACAAGTCGTCAGAAGACAAATTCAAAGAGGCTGCAGAAGCCTATGAGACCTTGTCAGACCCACAGAAACGCGCAACCTATGACCAATTTGGTCACGCCGGTTTAAACAACCAAGCTGGAGGCGGTTTTGGAGGTGGATTTGAAGGCGGTTTTGGAGATATTTTTGGCGACATGTTCGGCGGCGGTTTCGGTGGGCAACGTGGGCCACAACCGGGGGCGGATCTGCAGTATGAACTTGAAATAAGCTTAGAAGACGCCGTCGATGGTACCAGCGTGGATATCCGCATTCCCACCAAAGACAACTGCGACGCGTGCGATGGAACGGGAGCGGAACCTGGCAGTGCCGTTGAAACGTGTCCAACGTGTCATGGTGCGGGTCAGGTTAGAATGCAGCAAGGTTTTTTTGCGGTTAATCGCGCCTGTCCAGGCTGTCACGGCACGGGTCAACTGATTAAGAATCCTTGTAAATCTTGTCGTGGTGAAGGCTATACGCACGGCCATAAAACGCTGACGGTTAAGATCCCTGCGGGCGTGGACAGCGGAGATCGTATTCGTCTACAAGGCGAAGGCGAAGCCGGCGAACCTGGCGCACCGCGTGGCGATCTTTATGTGCGCATGCGGGTTAAAAAACACGCAATCTTTGAACGTGATGGCAATACCTTGTATTGTGAATTGCCGATGAGTTTCTCAACGGCAGCATTAGGCGGCAGTGTCGATGTTCCAACATTGGGCGGTAAAGCTAGCCTGAAAGTTCCGGCGGGAACACAGTCGGGTCAACGTTTTAAATTGGCCGGCAAAGGTGTGCAGTCGGTGCGTACCTCACGCGCAGGGGATATGATTGTTGAAGTGCACATCGAAACACCGGTTAAGCTCACAGCACGTCAAAAAGAGTTGTTGCAAGAGTTTGACGAGAGCTTAAAGGGCAAACATCATAAACAACACAGCCCAAAAGAGCACAGCTTCTTTGACTCGGTTAAATCGTTTTTTACCAGTGATGAGGATAAAAAAACGGAGAAAGACAACGGCAAAGATAAGAGCAAGGATAAGGGCAAAGGACCTTGGAATTGAGCCCAAGCGCCAATTTTTATCAACACGCTCAACAGTATATTCATCAAGCGCAGTTAAACCACACTTAATCGAAAGGATTTACGATCATGAGAGTTGCAATTATTGGCCCTTCGGGGCGCATGGGCAAAACCTTAATTGATGCCGTTGTTCAAACCGAAGGGCTTACTCTTTCGGCGGCCATTGAACGCTCTTACAGCAGCTTAATAGGAGTTGATGTTGGCGAGTTAGCAGGTCTGGGTAAAATCGGTGTCTTGATCGTTGATTCGTTAGAATCGGTGGTGAATGACTTTGATGTTCTGATTGATTTTACCACGCCCGAAACCACCGTCGACAGCCTACAGATTTGTGTTGCGCATCAAAAAAAGGTGGTGATTGGCACCACTGGTTTTGATGAAGATGGTTTGGCGGCGATTGATAAAGCAGCTGAAAAAATAGCGATTATTTTTGCCGCAAACTACAGTATAGGGGTGAACCTTTGCTTGAAGTTATTAAAGCAGGCTGCCGAAGTGCTTAATGACGGCTACGATATTGAAATAATCGAAGGACATCACCGTCACAAGGTGGATGCGCCGTCGGGCACGGCTTTAAGAATGGGCGAAGTGGTTGCAGAAACCCTAGGGCGTGATTTAAAGCAGTGTGCGGTTTATGGGCGTGAAGGCATTACCGGTGCGCGAGATCCAAATACGATCGGTTTTGCCACGGTGCGTGCGGGGGATATTGTCGGAGATCACACAGTGATGTTTGCGACCGAGGGGGAACGAATAGAGATCACTCACAAGGCTTCAAGTCGAATGACGTTTGCCAAGGGAGCTGCGCGCTCATGCCGATGGCTGGCTGAGAAAGAGCAAGGCTTATTCGATATGCAGGATGTTTTAAACTTGCGTTAAACCGAGACGCGATTGAAATGCTGAAAAGAGCTAGGGTGACGTCAATTAATGAAGTCACCGACTAAGTTCAAATAAATCTTATAGAATAAACCTTATATAAAGGAAACGATCATGACGACAGAGTTAAAGAACAAACAAGAGTCAAACGCGGACGCGACGAAGCAGAACGAAAAGTTAGAAAAGCAGCTGGCTAAGGAAGCCAAAGCCGCTAAAAAAGCTGAAAAAGAGGCTAAGAAAGTCCAGAAAGAGGCTAAGAGAGCTGAAAAAGCCGAGAAAGAAGCTAAGAAAGCCGAAAATAAACTGGCCAAGAAAAAAGCTAAAAAAGAAGCTGCTAAGTTAGAGAAGAAGCTTGAGAAGCGTTTAGAGAAAAAGGCTAAAAAACAACAACTAAAGCAGCTTGAAGAAAAAACTGAAAAATCAGAAGAGAAAGCTGCCAGAAAAGCCGCTAAAAAAGCTGAAAAAAAATCAGCTAAAACGGTCGGTAAAGTCTTTGCGGAAAAGCTAAAGTCAAAAGAGTAACATCGGTTTTGAGTCACAGCACTGTGTAACAATATCAGCCTGCAGTGGAAAAACGAGTTTTAAAAGGCGCTTCTACCAAGAGTAGAAGCGCCTTTTTTATTGGAAAAAGCAAGCGAAACGATTAAGAATCAGTCCATCGATGTCTATGACGAGTTCACTTTTGATTCAGATTGATGAACGCAGGTTTTCAGGACTTCTCGAATCCGCTTAAGCATTGTCTCTGCATGGCAGTAATCGATTGGAATTGAGTGAAATACGTCGGAGACCTCTAAAACTAAGCTTGGAAAGCTGGTGGCGTGAATGCGTTGGTTGAAAGCGATTTCTCGATCGAGTTGTTGTTGCGTTTGAGGATGGTTGAGTCGAGCTTCGAACTTTGAAATGTCTAATCCAATCTGATCCGCTAATGTGAGCAGGGTGCTGTCGTCTGAAGGGTTTTTTGCAAGCTGATAGTAGGCGTTTTGAATAGCGAAAATCATCTTTTCTTCCATCTCAGCCCCTAGGTCGCGTGCTGCAATAATTGCTCTGCAAGCAGGATAGGTCGATCGTCTGGGGGTGTTTAAGTGCCAGAAATCAAAGTTAAATGAGGTATTAGGGACAGAGTGTTGAATTTTGTGCCAGATAGCTTGCAGAGTTTTTTGCAGTGCGACTGACATGGGCTCGTTGCTGTCTGGCGCAAGACCACCGAGAGAGTTGTGCACCTGTATACCGTCAGGCAGGCCTAATTTAAGCGCTTGCCAGACCGGTCGAAACGCCCAGCACCAACTGCACATTGGATCGTGAATGTAATGAAGAATGACTTGCTGGTTGTGTTGAGTTTTGTGCTGAGGTTTATGGTGAGTGGCGTTATGGCTCGACATCTACTGTGATCTCCGCGTTACGTCTGTTTAGAGTTGATTGGTGGTTGATGCGTACTTGATATATTGCTTAAAAGAGTCGTTAAACGTTTGGCTAAAAATTGTTTTGACCACACCCCACTAGGGGGTATAAAGGCCAGGTTGTTTAGGCTTCGCTTTTTAACACGTCGTAAATAAAAACGCCTTTACAATGAGTGCAAAGGCGTTTTGATGTTAACCGATAGTCGTTGGTTTTAAGCCACTGTTATCGTGACTGGGCATCAGCGGTTACTTTTCCACCTCATCTGGAACAAACTTTAAAACATTGCCGTTGATGCAGTAGCGTCTAAATGTGGGAGCAGGACCGTCATTAAAAACGTGTCCTAGGTGAATGCCTGAACTGGCGCTACGAACTTCGGTGCGTTGCATTCCAAATGCATTGTCGACGTGTTCTGTAATGGCCCCTTCAATTGGATTGAAAAAACTCGGCCAACCGCTATTGCTTTCAAACTTGGTGTCGCTTCTAAACAAATGCGCGCCCGTAACGGGATCGACAAAATAACCAGGGCGGCTTTCGTCTAAGTGCGATCCGGTGTGCGCTCGTTCAGTGCCTTGTTCAAAGGCAATTTCACGTTGTTCAGGGGTTAGCAATCTAAAGCCCAACCACTTCCAAAAACGCGTGGTTTCACCATTGTAGCCAGTGTAGCGTGAGACCTCCTGGCCATTCTCAAAGAGAACAATCGTAGGCGTGGCAAACAAGGCTTTTTCAAGCGTCCAACCAGTTGGTGGGTTTGGGTTTAGGGTGGTGACGATAGGCGTTTCAGCTTTCCAGGGGGTGACGATATCCTGTTTAAACTGCTCACAAAAAGGGCACTCTTCCGCTTCAAAAACAATCAACTCACGCGTTGCGTTTAGGTTTTTAGCCTCCAGTTGAGGGTGTTGTTTTGTGCTTGAACCAGGGTAAGCGACGCCGGTGCCCCCCAGTCCACAATAACCATTAGGATTTTTTTTAAGATAGTCTTGATG
The DNA here is from genome assembly GCA_964628125.1 of uncultured Thiosulfatimonas sp. GTDB lineage: Bacteria > Pseudomonadota > Gammaproteobacteria > Thiomicrospirales > Thiomicrospiraceae > Thiomicrorhabdus. The sequence continues at coordinate 5,102 of CAZVPH010000115.1, forward strand.
GTACTCTTCGGCGGTGATGTAGTGTTTAAGCGGCGCAATCTCGGTGGTGATCGCGGGCAGTCCAGCTTGGGTTAAAGCCGGTTGATACACATCCCGGGTTTTTTCAGCCAACAGACGTTCAGCGTCGGTTTGGTAATAGATAACGCTGCGGTAGTTGGTGCCAACGTCATTGCCCTGGCGGTCACCTTGAGTTGGGTTATGGTTCTCCCAGAAGGTAATCAGCACCGTTTCCAGCGTTACTAATTCTGGATTGTAGGTGACTTTAATGACTTCGGAGTGGTTACGTTCAGTGGAGCGCCCCATTTGGATAAGTCGCTCTAGACCGACGACTTGTTGGTAGCCCGCTGTTGGGTTGTCGCCACCAGCGTAACCACTTTCGACATCTATTACGCCCTTGACTTCGGAAAGACGTTTTTCAGCGCCCCAGAAACAACCCATCCCAAGTACAATAGAGTCGGTATGGACGGGACTTTGGGTGTTCTTGTTTTGTTCTGACATATCAGGCTCCTTAGCACAGCTTTGTAAGCTTAAAGTTAAAGGTAGTAAAAACGCTAAAATCCACTTAGATAGTTTTGACGTTGGCTGGCGTATAAAGGTGTTCCGCATAGCGTTATCCTGCATATAGTTGAGTTTCTTGAGTGGCATTTTAGTTGACTGAATTTGACCGGTTTTGACCGGATCGAGTTTAAATTAACAGGCATTGTTTGAGCTTTTCTAGAGTTGCCTCTGTTTAAATAATGTGTGTATTGACACTCTATAATAAAGAGTTAAGGAGTGATATGTGCTTTTATTTATTGGTTTTGTTGAAGGGGTTACAAGTGTTTTTAAGCGTTATTTTTAGAAGTGCGTAACGTTACTGGCTATAAAGCAGTCGTTTGTGTCAATCGAATGACAAAAGTTGGGCGCTAAGCTGGCATGAGAAGTGCTGAACCCAATTGAGGGAAAGGCTTTTAACCAGGCCTGTCGATTGTTGTAAGTAGTTTAAAAATGCGGAATCATTAAATGGATAGGTTAAAGCAGAGTGACATCAATGTGGTTTTTTTAACGGGCACGAGTGAGGCGATTTTAACGCCCTTGCTTAAGGTGCGTTCACTCCTAAAAGCAGTGCTGGTATTAATGGTCGCGGCGGTGCTGTTAACCGGTTGTTCCAGTGCGCCTAGTTATAGTGTGCCTGCCCAAAAATCGGTGCCTCTCTCCAGCTCTGTGGATTTAACGGAC
>CAZVPH010000116.1:0-6062 GCA_964628125.1 uncultured Thiosulfatimonas sp.
TATATGAAAATCATCATAGTCGATTCTAAAACCGGTGATAAACCTAGCTTTGGTCAATATATCGTGCGCTATATCGGCTATATTGTGTCGATACTGCCACTCGGCGCCGGAATTTTTTGGATTCTTTACGATACACGGAATCAAGGTTGGCATGACAAAATGGCAGGCACCTTGGTCATTAAAACAGCGGCGGAAAAATCTGATAAAAGTGATGAAAAAAGCAAACGGTGAAGGGCGTGATGCCGAGGTCGATTCAGCAGGGGGCAAGCAGCCCGCCCCGCTAAAGCGTCTTGAATCTGAAAGAGGTTAAATGGAGTTGGATAAAAATTTAGAAGTTTGAAAGCACTGTATCCGATAAAAAAGCCCGAGAATTCGGGCTTTTTTGATTGTGGTGGTGCAATGCAAGATTTTAAACTTTGTTTAAGCGGCTTCCAGGTTGGAGAGCATGCCTAAAATAACTTTCGCCGAGTGCGTGGCGGCTTGCTCAAGATACTTCTCAAACGCAATCGCATTTTCTTTGCCGGCAATATCTGAAAGCGAGCGAATAATCACGAAGGGCGTGTCAAAGCTATGGCAAACCTGGGCCACCGCCGCCGCCTCCATTTCACACGCAATCATGTTAGGAAAGTTTTTGCGGGTGGTTTCAACATCCGCTGGCTGGTGCATAAAGCGGTCACCGGTGGAGATTAAGCCCTGCATGTGTGCCACTTCTTGCAGCGCCTCAATGCTCGCCATCGCTGACTTGACCAGTTTAGGGTCGGGCAGAAAGCAGAACGGCATCCCCGGGACTTGTCCAAGTTCATAGCCAAACGGCGTCACGTCCACGTCGTGGTGACAAACTGAGCTGCTGATCACAATATCACCCACATTCAGATCCGTATGAAAACCACCTGCCGATCCGGTATTGATGACATAGTCGGGGCGGTAAAGCTCCAGCAACAAAGTAGTGCTAACCGCGGCATTGACCTTTCCAATGCCAGAGCGAAGTAAAACAACCTCTACGTGATCAATACGGCCAGAGTAATACTCAAAGCCAGCATGAGTGGTGGTTTTTAAATCGGTGATCTGCTTTCTAAGCAAAGTCACTTCCTCTTCCATGGCGCCAATAATCGCTATTTTCATTAGGTGTTTCCTAGACTTCGTTGCCAAGAGATTTCAGCGTGGCTTCGCTTAACGCGATGTCGTCATTCTTGTTTACGCCGATGCCACTGTCGATAATTTCCTGAGCGATCGCTTTGGCTTCTTCCAACGAGTGCATCACAAAGGTACCGCATTGGTACTCATTTAACTCCGGAATATCTTCCATGCGCTTGACGTTTAAAACATCGGTCATAGCCGCCAACCACGCTTTGCTGACGGTTTCTTCGCTTGGCGCGCCCAGTAGACTCATGTAAAAGCCCGTACGACAGCCCATGGGTGAAAGGTCAATAATTTCAACCGAGTCGCCATCTAAATGATCACGCATAAAGCCAGCAAAAAGATGCTCCAATGTGTGAATCCCTTTTTCACTCATCATCGCTTCGTTAGGCTTGTTGAAACGTAAATCAAAGACGGTGATGGTGTCACCAGAAGGCGACTGCATCGTCTTAGCAACACGGACGGCGGGGGCATTCATAATTGTATGGTCAACGGTAAAACTGTCTAATAAAGGCATGTTTTGATTCCTGTTTTAAGGGGAGAAAAATAGTCGTAAACGACAGTGATTCGGGAGTGGTAAAAAAGCCTTACAGCTCTTCAGCCTGCAACTCTTTTTTTAGCAACCAACCGTTGTCTGTTTTAACAAAAAGGTAGATCGGTTCAAATTCAATTTGATCGCCGGCAGAAAAGTCAGGCAGTGTCATTTTTAAGAGGCCCAAGTTCATGTCGAGGGTAAGTTTTTTTATCGCCGAAATCGATTCATCCTGCATCAATTGGCTGGCATATTCATCCAGCGATTGCTGAGCTGTCGCGATCACGTGCATTTCTGCAATGTAACGCGTATCACCGTCTTTATAGCCATTCTGCTTAGTCACAATGGTCGCGTCAAACAGGCCTGAGAACTGCTGGTTAAACTGCAGTTTCGACAAGGTACGCACCTCCGAATCGGTGGGTTGGTTTATGCCAAAGCAACCGGCTAAAAAAAGCGTGGCCAATAAGGTAAAGGTCGAGAGAGTATAGCGCATGAAGAAGATCCTAAAGCATCCAGAGGGACAAAGGAGAACAAAAATAATTCTAATGGCAAAGCATATCACAAACCAACAGGCCTGGTAAGTTTGCAGTAGAGGGGGCTAAGTTTAAAAGGTATTTAAAGCGTAATGCCTGACTAAAAAGTGCGATTGAATGCCCGTCTATCGGCAAGAGGTTGCATGCCAAAAACTGTGTGCAAATAGAATGGACTGCCTATAATTCTTGAATTTTAGGCATAAAAAAAGCCAGCGATTAAGCTGACTTTAGTCGTTAACAAGCAATTTGCTTATTAACTAAATTGGTGCGGAAGGAGAGACTCGAACTCTCACACCAAAGGCACCAGAACCTAAATCTGGCGTGTCTACCAATTCCACCACTCCCGCGAATAAGTTGATTAAGTTATAAAAACTCAAACAACTTATAAAATATGGTGGCCTGACCTGGAATCGAACCAGGGACACAGGGATTTTCAATCCCTTGCTCTACCGACTGAGCTATCAGGCCAAAATAGAATGTGCGTATTATAGGGAGCGGCTTGCAGACTGTCAAATGTTATTTTTGTTATTTGTTAAATAGTTTCAGGGACAAAAAAGGGACAAATTAGAGACAGTTTGTATTGTTTGTCTTTGTTTTCGAGTTTAGGACTCTAATTGTCCCTGTTATGCGTCGTTTGTGAAGTTGGGTATATCGTTCGGCGTACATTCAAAAAGTATACATAGCTTGTGTTATGGTCGTACTGTCTTCCCCACGCCTGTGGGTGGTCAATCAGAACTGGAGTGTTATCGCATCAGAATATGCTTTTTTGGCATTCTCTAGTGCATAAAAGATAATCCATACATGAAGAACAATAAAAATACAAAAAAACAATCAATGAATCAATCGAGTCTGACCCCATTGACTGGCTCTTCAAACATAGACTTACGCAGCTTCGACTTAAATTATGAAAACAACCTCTTGCTGCAAGATAAAAACCTTACCCAAGCCATTAATGAGCGGTAATATTCTTATATTAAAGGCTCAGATGAAGTGAAGCTACCTGAAGTCCTAAACTGGCCTTTTTATAGAAGGGTGTGGAATAACATTATCGCAACCCTAGGTCCGGTATTATAGCCTGTTAAAGTATTTGCTTCACTTGGTTAGCCCAGGGTGCAGTGCTTAGGTGCTCCACTAAATATTCAATAAATGCTTTCACTCTAGCAGGGCGCAACCTTCCTGGTGGGGTAACAATATACAAAGCAACAGGTGCTACCTGCCAGTCTGGCATAACCTGAATCAGCTCACCGGTTTGTAAAGCCTCACCTACTAAAAAATCTGGCTGTAAAGCTAAGCCTAAGCCACGCTTTAATGCCGGTTGTAAAGCATCGCCATTGTTCACTTTTAAACTACTGGGTGGCAAAGCTTGGGTGTACTCACCTTCTTTTGCATGGTTAAAGCGCCAATTAGCACCATAGTCATCATAGGCGTAGAGAAGTGCTTTATGTTTGGCTAAATCACTTGGGTGCTGGGGTGTGCCATACTTAGCAAAATAATCTGGAGAACCCACTAAAAGAATACGGATAGGACACACCTGCCTTGCCAGCAAACTGGAATCGACTAGGTTGGCTATGCGTAAAGAAAAATCAAAGCGGCCAGTGACTAAATCTACTTGCGCATCATTGAACTGAATATCCACTTCAATATCTGGATACTGCTCCATAAAGCTAGGTAACAAGGGTGCTAAATGACTAATACCAAAAGACATGGGCGATGAAATGCGTACTAAACCCCGCAAGCTTTCAGATTGTTCTTTAATATTGGCTTCAACTTCTTCACCAATATTCAGCAAGTCATTGGCACTTGCTAAAACACTATAGCCACTTTCTGTTAAAGAAATGCCACGTGAGGTGCGGTGGAAAAGCGTAATTTTAGTGCTGGTTTCTAAACGCGTAATGGCTTTAGAAACCGTAGCTTGAGAAACCCCCATAGCTTTTGCAGCCTGTGCAAAAGAACCCTCTCGGGCAACTGTGGCAAAGGTAGCCCAAGCATCAAAATCTGGTAAACGTCGCATTTATAAACCTTAGCAAATTAAGCCATCAAAATTGGAAAGGCTAGTATTCCATTTTTGGCATTCTCTAGATGAAGTTAAAACACTAAACTAAATCCATGTTAAATAACATCGCGTTAAAAAGAGGTGTCCAATGATTGAACTACGTTCATTTAAAAGCTTAGGTGGAGCAAACCATGGTTGGCTTAATGCCAAACACCATTTTTCCTTTGCTAACTACTATGATGCTAAACGTATGAGTTGGGGCGCTCTAAGAGTTTGGAACGACGATATTATTCAACCCAACACTGGTTTCCCACCCCACCCGCATAAAGATATGGAAATTATTACCTATGTTAGGGAAGGTGCTATTACTCATGAAGACAGCCTAGGTAATAAAGGCCGTACAGAAGCAGGTGATGTGCAGGTAATGAGTGCAGGCAGTGGCATTATACACTCTGAATATAACTTGGAAGCAGTAGAAACACGTATTTTTCAAATTTGGATAGAATCAAACCAAAAGCCTAGCGAGCCCTCTTGGGGAGCACGTCCTTTCCCTAAAGATGAACGCTCAGGGAAGTTTATTACCTTAGCAAGCGGCTTTGCTGAAGACACAGACGCCCTACCCATTCGCACCGATGCACGTGTTTTAGGTGCAACTTTAAAAACGGGTGAAACATTAGAGTATAATTTTAGCAGCCCAGAGCGTTACGGCTATTTAGTTGCTGCCAAAGGCAAAATAGATATTAATGGCCAGCAATTTAATGCACGTGATGGTGCAGCCATTCATCAAGAAGAAAAAATTATTATTACAGCCCTAGAAGAAGCTGAACTGGTTTTAGTTGACGCAAGTTAACCTAGCACTACCCCACTATTTTTTGTAACAAACATTGGATTTATAAAATGAGTAAGCAGTTTTTAGAAGCGTTAAAAAAGCGTCGTAGTCAGTATGCCTTGGGTAAAGACCTACCCCTAGTAGAGCAAGAAGTAACTGAAATTATTAAAGAGGCAATTCGCCAATCGCCTTCAGCATTTAATTCACAAAGTTCACGTGCAGTTATTTTACATGGCGCACAGCATGAAAAGTTTTGGGATATCGTTAAAAACGAACTTCAAAAAATTGTTCCTGCAGAAAACTTTGCACCAACAGAAGCTAAAGTTAACAGCTTTGCAGCGGGTGCTGGTACGGTGCTTTTCTATGAAGATCAGGATGTTGTAAAAGGCTTGCAAGAAAACTTTGCTCTCTATGCTGACAACTTCCCTATTTGGTCTGAGCACTCAACAGGTATTGCACAGCTAGCGGTTTGGACTGCGCTATCTGAAGCCAACATAGGTGCCAGCCTACAGCATTATAATCCTTTACCTGATGCAGCCGTAGCAGCTGAGTGGAAGGTGCCAGCTAGCTGGAAACTACGCGCCCAAATGCCTTTTGGTTCACACCAGGGTGAGTTTTCAGAAAAAGAATTTATGGCAGATGAAGATCGCTTTATCGTCCTATAAGGGTTTTTTCTAAGCATTTTCTATAAGCACTAGAAGTAATTCTTTTTAATAGCAGGTAAATTAGCTTAATAGGCTGGTTTACCTGTTTTTTTTGTTAAATAATTAGACGTGCGAGATGGAAATGACACCTGGAATCAATCTAGTCAAAAAAGCTAAAATTACACATAAAATACATGAGTATTCACATGATGAGTCGAGCGAATCTTATGGACTAGAAGCCGCCGAAAAAATGGGTGTAGCTGAAGATAGAGTGTTTAAAACCTTAGTTGTGGCTCTGGATAATAATGACTTGGTTGTAGGTATTCTTCCTGTTTCATCTTTGCTGAGTAAACCAATGGGGTCAGACTCGATTGGTTTCGCAATTATTTGGTGT
>CAZVPH010000117.1:0-6051 GCA_964628125.1 uncultured Thiosulfatimonas sp.
CGGTCGGCACAACATCGGTGTGACCGGCAAACACAAAACAAGGGCTTTCGGTGCCTTTACGCGCCCACATATTGGTGACTTCCCCAAACGGCATCCGCTCAATGTTGAATCCAAGCGGGCTCAAATGATCGGCAATGATTGTTTGACAGTCTTTGTCGTTCGGCGTGATCGAATCGATTTGGATAAGTTTCTGAGCGAGCTGAATAGCTAAGGAGTTATCTTGAAGGCTGCCTTGAGATTTGCCTTGAGGCGTGGCTTGAGTCATGACGTTGTCCTCCTGTACTGAGTTAAACGGCTAAAGTGTTCAAGGTCTAAATGTTGCACTTGCTCATTGAGATCTATGCGGTTTAAAGCAGTCCCTCATAGTCGGCGCTGTTAAACCCAAACCAGAGGGTCGAGCCAAACTCTAAAACAGGTCGTTTAATCAAAGTGGGGTGCTCGGTCAGAAGCGACAAGTTTTCTCCGGCCATTAACTCTGTTTTTTGTTCATCGGTTATCTGTTTCCAGCTGGTACTGCGCTGGTTGACGATCAGCTCAATCGGCTGGATCTTTAACCAGTTCTCAATGGTCGCGACGGTTATCCCCTCTTTCCTGAAATCGTGAAACCGGTGTTGAATCTTGTTGGTCTCTAAAAACTTACGTGCTTTGCGAACCGTGTCACAATTGGAAATACCATATAAAATCATCCGTTAACCCTTTTTAGAATTTTGAAAAATGTTGAAAAAAATGTTGAGAAGTTTTGAGCAATAATTGTGTAATCAAACCATCTATTATAAAGACAACGCTCGACATTTTGACTCTGTTTTTATGGATGAGAAGGCCGTTAAGTTGGTAATTCTTAGATAACTCTTTGGTAAAAATTTCTTAAGGTGTTTTGTGGGGGCATTTTGTGTTTCAAAAACGACCAGGCCTGGTGACTTTAAAGTGGCGTTGACGGTGGCTGAGTTTTAACTCTGGTTTCTTAAAGAGCGCGCGTGAGTTACTTGCTATAATCTGCTTTAACGTTATTTTAGATGGCTTTAAGGTCTTTGCTGTAAGGAGAGTATCATGGAAAAAGTGATGGCAAAAGTGTTGGGATTTGATCACGTTACGATCATTGTAAAAGACGCAGAAGCGTCCTTGGCATTTTATCAGCAGTTATTAGGGGTGGGGCTGTTGCAACGTCCTGAACTGGGGTTTCCAGGGTATTGGGTGGACTTGCACCTTGGACAAAGTTTACACATTATGCAGTTAGAGAACCCAAATGCGAATACCGTTCGGCCACTGCACGGCGGTCGAGACTACCATTTTGCGTTACGTGTGAACTCCATTGACGAATACGCCAAGCGATTGACGCGTTTAGGCACAGACTATACTGAGAGTAAATCGGGTCGTAAAGCACTGTTTATCAGAGACTTAGACAACAATGCGTTTGAGTTGTTTGAGTTGTTTGAGCGAACCGCTTGAACAGAGCACTTAAAATCTAGCACCTACCTAAATCTATCTAAACCTATCTAAACTTATCAGGTCTTACCAGGCCTGCTCACTTTTTAATATCACCTGTTCACCTTACTTTAATTTACAACTTACCTATTCAATTAAATCCAACAGCGCCTCTCTAAATTCTTCCTGCTTAGTTTGGTCCACAATTGCTCTGTTTTGAGTGTCGCTGATTAAAAACACGTCTTCGGCTTTTTCGCCGACGGTGTGTATTTTGGCGTCGTGCAGACGAATGTTACAGGCTCTTAAACTGCACCCAATTTTAGACAGCAAGCCTGGAATGTCTTTGGTGTTGATGCTGAGTTCGGTTAACTGGTCGCTGATTTTGTTAAACATAATTTCAGTGGGCGTGTCAAAACAACGAACTCTGCGCGGTTGCACTGCGGGGTGGCTGTTATCCATTTCCATAACGGGCTGTGACAGTTGTTTCTGCAGTTTTTGTAACACTTCCGGATGTCTTGATTCTTCAATAAACGAGTGAGTGGTGCGACTTAAAAAGTAAAACACAACCAATGTCATGCGAGTGGCGGTACTGTAGATGCGCGCTTCCACCACATCGAGTTTAAGCCTGTCTAAGGTTAAGGTGATGTGGGCGAAAAGATAATCTCGGTCACGCATATAAATCAACAGTTCCGAAGCGCCCAGCTGAGTTTGATTTTTAAGAAAGAGGTGGGTCTTGCCGGGATCGACATCGTAGAATTTTTTGGTAATTCGAGCAACGTCTTGCGGGTTTTGACGACTGAAAAACTCGCTTTTGGTCAGACTGCTCCAAAAATCTTTGTAATCGGCTGGATTAATACCACGCTTAGAGAGTAACTCTTTAGCTCTTTCTTGGGTTTGCAGGGCTTTCTTACTTTTGCTTTTGGGCAGGTCAATTGACAGGTCAAGTGCGCTGGACGTTTGGTGGTAGAGGTTCAAAAACAGAGAGTTTTTCCAGTCGTTCCAGACGTTCTCTGATGTCGCGCAGACGTCGGCAACGGTGAGCAAGTAGAGGTAATCTAAGTGTGCCTGATCGCCCACTAAGTTTGCAAAATGGCTGATGACTTCAGGATCGCTCAAGTCTTTGCGTTGGGCGGTGCCGGAGAAGTCGAGATGATGGCGGACCAGCCAAGCGATCAGTTCGCCATCTTTCTTGGCTAAATTATGCTGTTGAGCAAACGTTAAGGCGTCTTCAGCGCCTAATATTTCATGGGCGCCTCCGCGACCTTTTGCAATGTCGTGAAACAGGCCGGCCAAAAACAACAGGTCAGGCTTGCAAATTTGGCAGGCAACCTCGTGCGCGGTTGGAAACTCATAGGTGTAAGCGTCCACGAAAAAGCGTCGTAGATTCCGGATCGTGAGCAGAGTGTGTTCATCAACGGTGTAGGCGTGAAAGATATTAAACTGCATCAAGCCTGTGATTTTGTTGAACACAGGCAGATAGGCGCTTAAAAAACCATAGCTGTGCATACGTTTTACCGCGGCGTTGACCCCTTTAGGCTGACGAAAAATCTCCATAAATAACGCTCTGTTGATTGGGTCATTGCGAAAATCCTCGTCAACTAAATAGAGGTGCTCGCGGATTGCACGAATGGCATTGGAGCGAAGGCCTTTGATATTGGGCAGGCTTCCTAACACGATAAAAGCTTCCAATAAGGTGGTGGGATTGTTTAGAAAAACATCGGGATTTTTAATGTCTAAGTAGTCGTTGACGAGTTGAAACCGTCGGTTAATCGAAACGATTTCAGGCGTTTGAGGATCAAATAAGAGTTCTTGGAAGTGTTGCAGTAAAATTTCATTGAGTTTAACCACCGTTTGTACATTGAGGTAGTAGCGGCTCATGAACTGCTCTACCGCCATTTTTTCTGGGGTGTCCTTGTAACCAAGCGCATCGGCAATAGACTGTTGACTGTCAAACTGCAAGCGGTCTTCACGCCGTCTTTTTAAGTGTTGCAGTGCAAATCGTGTTTGGTTAAGCAGTGTGTAACCGGCTTCAATCTCCTGGTACTCTTCAGGGCTTAAAACATCCCGTTGCACTAAATCTTGTAGAGAGCTCGCTTGAAAATGACGTTTTGCCACCCAGTTAATCATCTGGATGTCTCGTAGACCTCCAGGGCTCTCTTTAATATTGGGTTCCAGCTGGTAAACGGTGTCGTTAAAGCGTTTATGGCGTTCTACTTGCTCTTCCATCTTGCCCTGAAAAAAGACTTGGCTCTCCCAAAATCCGGGGCGTTTCCAAATGGTTTGCAGTCGCTCAAACGCCTTGAAATTGCCGGCAATCCAGCGAGCTTCTAGCAAGCTGGTCGCGGTGGCAATGTCCTCAAACCCCTCGGTTACGCACTCTTCTAAAGTACGCACTGAAGATCCTACCTCAAACCCCAAATCCCACAAGAGAGTAATGAATTTTGAAAAAGCGTTTTCATGTTGCTCTATGGATTCACAAAGAATTAAGAGGTCTATATCCGAGTAGGGGTGGAGCTCGCCTCGACCATAGCCTCCAACAGCGATCAAGCTGGCCTCTTCGACTGGAATGTAGGCGTGCCATATTGCGTGCATCAATTGATCAATAAATAAAGCGCGTTCAGTCAACAGCTTAGAGACGATAACGCCTGCCTCATATTGTGCGAACTGATCTTCTAAAAACGTTTTAAGCAGGTTGCGCCCCAGTGTCAGAACCTGTGAACTGCCCTGTGAGTGCGATTGAGAATGTGTTCTTGATCGGTCGCGCAAAGCAGCTGAAAAAGCCAGGAATTGAGGGGTTTCTGTTGTTGAACAGGACGTTGGCTTAGTCATATAGATCCGCTTGTTTTGAAGTGAGTATGTTTAAAGGACGTTTTATAACCGTTCACAAGACCTCGGGATAACCTAGTTTACTGAGGCTGGTCGGCACGAGGTCTTGGGGCTTTTAGCAGGGTTTTTAACGGGAAAAATTATTTACTAGGCGGTAAAACCGGCTTTTCATTGGTGCGGAGTGTAAACGCTTCATACCCTGTTTCGGTGACGACCAGTGTGTGTTCCCACTGTGCTGACAGCTTGCGGTCTTTGGTGACGACCGTCCAGTTATCCGCCAGTAATTTAACATCGGATTTCCCGAGGTTGATCATCGGCTCTATGGTAAATGTCATCCCCGGTTTTAAGACGATCTGTTTCAGCTCGGGAGAGGCGTAGTGTAGAACCTGCGGCTCTTCGTGAAAATTTGCGCCTATGCCGTGGCCACAGTACTCTCGCACAACCGAGAAGTTATTGGCTTCGGCATGAGTTTGGATGGCGACGGCGACGTCATAAAGCGTTGCTTCAGGTTTAACCTGTTCAATGCCTAACCATAAACATTCAAGTGCGACCTGGCATAAGCGGCTGGCGAAAGGTTTTACCTTGCCGATCTCAAACATACGGCTGGTGTCACCATGGTATCCGTCCTTAATGACCGTAACATCAATATTAACAATGTCACCCGATTTAAGTTTCTTGGTGTCATCAGGGATTCCGTGACAGACGACCTGGTTGATCGAGATGCAGCTGGACGCCGGAAAACCGTGATAGTTAAGCGTGGCGGGAATCGTTCCTTGCTCATTCACCATTTAATCGTGCATGATTTGGTTGAGCTCACCGGTTGTAACGCCCGCGATAACGTGGGGTTCAATCATTTCTAAGACGTCGGCGGCGAGCTTCCCCGCGACGCGCATTTTTTGAATTTCTGCTGCTGTTTTTATCTTTATGGACATAATGAAGTATCTTTTGATGGTTTTTGTGGGTTTTACCCAATTAAAATTGTGAATAAGCTGTGGTTATGATATAAATGCCGCGCCTTTCTGTTGAGAGGGATATTAACAAAAAATCCGCACGTTTACCGACACATAAAACGGGGTGCTGAAAAATCATTTAATAAAGTCGATTTTTTGGTTCGTATTATGGGGTAAACGGAGGCCTAACCCAAAAATTGGAGATAAATCATGGCAAAAGTTACCATGCGTGAAATGCTAGAAGCCGGTGTACACTTTGGACACCAAACTCGTTACTGGAACCCTAAGATGAATGAATACATCTTTGGTGCGCGTAACAAGATCCACATCATCAACCTAGAAAAAACACTGCCAATGCTTAACGACGCGTTAAACATGGTCGGTAAAATTGCGGCAAACAAAGGCACTGTCTTGTTTGTCGGCACAAAAAAAGCAGCTCGTGAACTTGTTGCTCAAGAAGCACAGCGTTGCGGCATGCCTTACGTTGACTATCGTTGGTTAGGTGGGATGTTGACGAACTTTAAAACAATCAAGCAGTCGATTAAACGCTTGAAAGAACTTGAAGTGCAAGAGCAAGACGGTACCTTTGATAAAATCACCAAGCGTGAAGCCTTAACGCTGACACGTGAAAAGACCAAACTAGAGCTTTCTTTAGGCGGTATTAAAGATATGCGCGCAATGCCTGATGCAATCTTTATTATTGACACTGGCAATGAAAAAATTGCAATCCAAGAAGCTAAGAACCTAAACATTCCAGTTATTGGTGTCGTAGATACAAACAACGATCCACGTGGTGTTGACTACATTATTCCAGGTAACGATGATGCGATTCGTGCAATCACATTGTATCTAT
>CAZVPH010000118.1:0-2073 GCA_964628125.1 uncultured Thiosulfatimonas sp.
GACCTTAAAAATAATACTGGGTCCGTTGTTATGCATTTTACGGCCAGTGATAGCGAACTCTTCTTTAGTGGCCGGAATAATGTTATGCATATTGAAGTCATTAAACTCAACGTTAAACTTGCCAGCGGGTGTTTTTAAAGGCTCTACTTTATTGACATTGGTCTCGAGTACCAGAGGATTAGAAACAGGGGAGAGCAAAGGATGTACGTTAAGTTTTAAATGAGTTCCGCCGTCGCCAAACGAAGACTGGTAAATCGCATAGTTCTTGTAATAAAGAGGGTGATTTACTGCAATTGTGGCGACGATAGGTTCGTCCAGCTCTGGCGCGGTTAAAATTAGATCACTTTCAAACGATTTAGGCATACCATTATCGTAGTACTGAATTCTGAACTGCTCGTTAACAATGGTAAACGGCAATTTTTGCGCTAAATATCCATTTTCATAAGGTAGAAAAAGAACGTCAGTTTTTTGGCCATCTGGCACGTTTACCGAACCACGGAAAGAGATGTTCTCAGGACCCAACCAAGACTCTTGCGCAATATCATCAATACTGACAGTTCGAGTTTCGGCTTTTAAATTGCCGGTGAGTTCACGGTATTTTAGGAGTAAATTGCTGTCCAGTAGTGCGCCGACACAGATAACGATAATGGAAATGTGAGTAAAGAAATAGCCCAAACGGTTCCATTTACCTTTTAGACCCGCAACGGTGACCGAGCCGTCGTCCGCAATGTGGGTTTTTGTTTTATAGCCTATGTGTTTTAGCAATGCGACGGCGTGTTCTTGCTGTCTCTCAAGGGTAACAGCACCATCAAACGTGGTGGTGTTTGGCTGATGTTGCAGTGCGGCACGCGATAAGGTTTCGCTGTACTGTTTTATGTCTTTTACAAAAGCGGGGGTATTGCGGACAACACAGACGCTGGTCGAGAGCAGTAAAAACAGCAAAACCAGTACAAACCAAGCAGCACCATAGACATGGAACAGGCCTAAGCTATTAAAGACCTCGGTCCAAAAAGGGCCAAACTTAAGCATATAGGCTTGTATCGTTTCATCTTGCTTTAAAACGGTACCGATAACCGACGCGATTGAGAGCATCACTAAGAGGGTAACCGCTAGGTTCATGGACCCTAAAAAATTCAGCATTTGATTCGGTTTTTTAGGTTTGATTAATTTATTAATCGACTTATTTACCGAGTTTGTGTTTATTTGTGTTTTTGATTCAGTCATTTGGCATCTATAATTAGGGTTTAAACCTGGTTTTTTAGTTTAGATGTAAAGCACGCTATTGCAACTAAAAAAACGCTAAAACCATTGGTTTAATGGGGTTTTAAACGGAATGTGTCCGTCAAAAAATAGCATAGAGTATATACTGATGCACACTATTGATAAAGTATTAAAACATCTGGGAAAGTCATAAACTATGCAACATCCTCTATACCAACAAGCTACTTACCTTAAAAGTGTGCCGACTCTGGCATTGTGTCCGGACGATTTAACGCACGAAGTCGCCTTTGCCGGTCGTTCGAACTCGGGTAAATCGAGCGCTCTAAACGTAATTACCTCACAAAAAGGGTTGGCGCGCATCAGTAAAACACCGGGGCGCACCCAGTTAATTAACTTTTTTACTTTAAATGAGACGCGTGCCTTAGTCGATTTACCCGGTTATGGCTTTGCTAAAGTGAATATTAAAATTAAACGCGCGTGGGAAGCCGGGCTTTCTGAGTACATTGAAAAAAGTAAGGCGCTGAAAGGGCTTATTCTCTTAATGGATTGCAGAATGCCACCAACAGAGATTGATCTACAGATGCTCGATTGGAGTGACTCTCTTGGACTGCCGGTGCATGTCTTGCTAACAAAGTCAGATAAATTAAAAAAAGGACCCGCGCAAGCAAGTCTATTAGGGTTGCAAGCGATGCTTAGAGCCGAGTATCCAAATGCGACAGCTCAGCTATTTTCCTCTCTAAAAAACCAGGGGCTGACACAGGTGTGGGCTAAATTGGATGAGTGGATGGAATATGAACGCCCGGTTAAAGAGCAACCGGCGCTGGAAGAGTCAGGGAATCACGATGGAGAGGT
>CAZVPH010000118.1:2083-6031 GCA_964628125.1 uncultured Thiosulfatimonas sp.
GGTTGGGAGCAATCCGGACAATAGAGTCGCTAAAAAACCTAAAGCGAAAAAGAAGGGATTTCGAACCTTTAACTAAACGATTTTGTGAGTGTTAAGGTTTGTTTTAAAGACTGCTTTCATGACGATTTTTATGGATCGCATCGCCAATTTGTAGTTCTACGAATTTAAATTTGCTGTAAAGTTTTGATCTGTTGAATTCGTTCTTTTTGATCTTGAATAGTTGAGTTAAACTCTCTTTTTTTCGTCTCTTTAAGATTTTTTGATGTATCGTCTTTTGCGAAATTTTCTTCAATACTCTGTGTCACCTCATGTTTATCATCAAGAGTGGTTTTAAAAGGTTCAGAGGGTTCTATTAACGCATTTTTTTCAGGAGATTGATTGCGTGGTTGATTGATTTTTATTTCAGGGTGAGCCCCGTTTATAAATTTTTGATGGGGCATTGAGTCATCTATTTGTTTATCAAGTGTTTGGCGACGGACATAAATCCCATAATTAGACACCTCTATTGATTCAGCTTGACCTTCATGTAAAGTCCATTCAATGATGATGCGGTCATTTTTATGCAGTTTTCCAGCGTAATCAGCGCGCATTTCAGAGAGTCTTTCCCAGTCCGAATATTGTTTTGGGGTGGTTTCAATCACCACTCTTTTAACCTCATTTGAAAAGCCACGCGTCGGTTTTGGATGGAAAAATGCGTGCTGACCACTGTTTAAACTGATGCGCGTTGCCGTCCACGTCCGTTCTGCGGTTTGATAACCATTAACCGCAATAAATTGACCTACTTTTAATTTAAGTCCACCAGAATCCTCGAACCTATCAAGTTCATTATCGAGCTCTGTGTGCTCAGTTATCAAAACGTAGTACACGTCATCTAGCATTAGAGAATCTTGGTTTATCTGAGTTACTTTTCCAGCCAAAGGGTAATAAATATGGATCGCTTTAGTCAGCGCTTTATCTTCTCTTGGTAACGTCTCTAAGATGACTTGCTGGCCCACTTTTAGAATGTCATTTTGAATCAGGTCAGAGGTCACTTTTGTTTGGTGGCCATAGCCAATTTCGATACCGTTCACCCAAATACTGCCAAACTGAGTAATGGTTCCAATCACGCCTGTGCCTCCAAAACCAGAAGAGGCGCGCCCAGTTCCTCCGAAACCACTGGTGGCGTCTCCGGAGTGAACGCCAGTGCCGCCAAAACCTGAATGAGATGCCAGCGGTTCTTGATCGTTCTGTGATTGACAGGCGCTTAATAAAACAATTAAAGCAAAGAGGTTTAGTAAGTTAAAAACTTTAAAAAAACCAATTTTTTTTAAGCTTATTTGCGGTATTTGACGATGTAAGCGAGCGATAAATGACAGAAAGAACATTACTCAGTTCGCTCGCTCTGATGGTAAAAATAGGCGCCGACGTGCATACAATGTTCTGCAGTATCAGCGTCTTTATCTTGGTGTTGTAATTGGTTTGCCAGCAGGTTAATCTCAGTCAATACCGCCATCATCTTCTCTTTAGAGTGAGCTTCTAATGTTTTAATTGATTCGGGTGTGAGTTGGTGGTAATAGACTGCGCGATCAAACATCGGCGGGGTTTGATTCTCTAAATTATGCACGACGACAGAAAGGTGATCGCCGATGTTTTTACCGGCAAAAAACAGTTTTTCTTCAAAATCTACTTCCGGAATATAGCCTTTTTCCGAGAGTTTAATCCGCTCAATACCTTTTTCTTCAAAGCATTCAATCAACTCTTGGTTTAACCATTCATCAAAAATACTTCGTGGGTGTTTGTCTTTCGAGACCGACAGCACCAACTCTTCAAATGAAGGGGAACCATCTAGTGCATAACGGTAGAGGCAGATGGGCTCACCCTTAGGATCCAGATAAGCTTGATGTCCTGCCCAAATAGACATCATTTTGGCACTCAAGCTGGCTTTGATTTCTTTTTCAGTCGGCTGTTCCAAGCCTTCGGTTCTAATTCGTTTTACATCGCCACGATGCACGCCAGTGAGCAAGCTGATTCGACTGTCTGTGATCCGTTTGCCATTAATGCTAAAACACTTTTCAGCCACTTCTATATAAGTTTTTTTAAGCAGGTCTAACAAACCAATATAGGTAATGTTTTGTTGAATGAGCAGACGCACTAACGGGGTTAACATCTTGGTTAACGCTTTAGCGAGTACTTTCTCTTTATTGACGGTTTTAGGCGTTTCTGAACTCATGGTGTCTTAACTTCTAAAATTGAGTGCTTAAAGTAATGCCGGAATTCAATGTGTGGGTGCTGTCGTAGCCCGCAAACAATGAATAGCTGTAGATTTTATTAAGCGGCTGACTTAAAAAAACCGACAGGCCTGCTTGATCTTCTAAGCGCTTAAAAATGGATTCTCGGTAGTCCAATGATAGACCTATATTTGCACTATTCATATAAGTATACGCCGTGCCAAGGGAGGCGTAACGAGTATCTTGCATTGCAGCACCGCGCACTTTGCCGACGAACTTATGCCCAATATGGGCAAATAGTGCAGTATTGGGCTGTAAGGGGTAGAAGTAATCCAGTTGCAGTGAGGTGTCATTTTTACCGGTGCTCAACCCTTTTTTTGAATCGCCGGTGGCAAACTTTTGTTTAATATTCAGAGTCAGCCAGGGGTTTTCTAATAGGTCATAACCGACAGAGAGCGTGGTATCACCTAAACCTTCAGCACTAAAGGTGTCACTGCTAAGCGACTGGTAAGCGGTTGATAGACCCAATGAAAATCGTCCTTGTTTAAGGTTGATTAATAGAGGCAGAGAGGTTGTGCTGACGTTTGGGTTGTCAAAGGTTGTTCCTTGACCATTTGAGTAAAGCAGCCCGGTAGAGAGTTTGATGCGTGTCTCTTGTTGGTCTAGTTCGGCGGCTTGCACAGAGAGTATAAAAAACAGAGTGCAAAGAGCGCCTAAAATGTAGACCATGCGTCCAGATGGTGTGTGGCTCGGTAAAAAAAGACTCATTTTAACTCTCTTAGAAGGGTGATGGTGGACGCTAAATATAATTCTGATCAACGGCTTTCATAATCGCGCAAACACTTTAAAAACTCAAAACCAAACCGCGCCAGCTTGGTTTCGCCGACGCCGCTGACTCTAAGAAATTCAGAGTCATTTTGAGGTCTTTGTTGTGCCATCTGCACCAAAGAGGCGTCGCCAAAGACTTGATAGGCGGGAATATCCTCGCTGTCAGCAATTTCCTTACGCAGTACACGCAGCTCTTCAAACAGTTCGCGGTCTTTGTCCAGTAAGGAGTCTTTAGAGGATTTTTTACCCGAAGAGACGCGACTGCCTTTACCGGCTTTCACCTCTTTTTTAGGAAAGGCCAACTCTAACTCTATATTGCCTTTAAGTAAATCGCCCGAGCTTTCGGTCAGTTTCAGCACTGAATAGTTTTGAATGTCTTGGAACAGGTAACCCAAATGGATTAACTGTCGCAAAATACTGTTCCATTCATGTGCAGAATACTCCTTGCCGATGCCATAAGTGCTGATTTTTGCATGGTTTAAAGCGCGAATTCGTTCATTGTCCATGCCACGCAAGACATCAATAATGTGTTTTGCACCAAAGGATTGGTCCAGTCGATAAACACATGACAGCGCTTTTTGAGCGGCGACTTTGCCATCAAATAGGGTGGGGGGGTTTAAACAAACATCGCAGTTGCCGCAGGCCTTGTGACTGGGTTCACCAAAATAATTGAGCAGAACATTACGGCGACAGTTTTGCGCTTCGGCAAAGTTGACCATGCTGGAGAGCTTAAAGTTTTCAATCCGTCGTTGCTCTTCATCGGGCACCTGTTCGACAAAAAATTTGGCGGTAGCGACGTCTTGCATACCGAACAGCAACAGGGCTTCGGACTCTAAACCATCCCGTCCTGCACGACCGGTTTCCTGGTAATAGCCCTCAATATTTTTTGGCAGGTCATAGTGCACCACAAAAC
>CAZVPH010000119.1:0-6027 GCA_964628125.1 uncultured Thiosulfatimonas sp.
GAAAGCTTCGGCATGGTTAGTTTCCGGAAGGATCACGATGAATTCTTCTCCACCGTAACGCCCAACATAGTCCGTAGCCCGGCACGTCCTGACGATTATCTCGGCAACCTGCACAATGACCTTATCTCCGACCAAATGGCCATAGGTATCATTAAACTTTTTGAAATGATCAATATCGACCATCGCAATGGTGTACTTCCGATCCAGGCCTAAAAAAGCCTCATCCAGCGCCCGTCGTCCTAAGAGTCCAGTCAGCTGATCGCTATAGGCTAGATTGTGCGAATCAAACACAACCGACAGAATAATAATGGTGACCGAAATTAAAGAAAACCAGGCCAGCTGACCGGGTTGATAAAAGACGTTCAAACCATACGCCATCAACAGCAACACAATTAAAATCGCATGATACAAGACTTTAAAACGTTGGTAACGCACTTTAAGCGAGAGCGCAAAGCCTGCTAATAAAAACATTAAGCTGGCTGCAAACGGTAACTGCAGACGCTGCGAGTTTTCAATGATCTGCACGCTTAACAGCTCGACCCATTTTAATGAGAGGTCGGTGACTAACCAGTAAACTGCGAGGGCCTGAAGCGCGAACAGTAACAACAGCGCCAGATTAAAGCGTTTATTGCGAACGCCTTTTTCGGGCAACAGCATCCAAATGAGAATATTCAGAGGCAGTAAGAAAGCCAGCACCGGGAACAGAATCGCGGTCGCCAAATTCATCTCTGTAGGTGCCAAGAAAGTGCTCAAAATAAAATTGACTAGGCCAATGGAGGCTAACAACAAAAAAGGTTGAATTCGATTTAACCAAAGTGTGATAAAAACAGCCACCGCAATGACCGTATAGAGCGAAAAATTTAAGAGCAAATGCCACGACGTTGGCCAGAGAGCCAACTGCGTTGATTGCCAAAACGCAAACCCCACCAGGCCCAAAAGCCAAATATAGTGCTTGATCACCATAATTTATTTACCCTACAGTCCATATATTTTTACGCTTGGAGCTCTATCTTATTGACTTCAATTGATTAACTCAACGACTCGATATTTGAATGAAGTACTGCATTACAATCAACACCCAAATGGAACGCTCTACGTTAAAGACAAAAAAGCCACATGGCATACGTTCGTACGATGTGGCTTTCGATAATTTACAGAGTTTGATTTTGTCTTGTTCAAATCTGTTTTAGGTTTTTCCAAAGAGGGTAAACGGCTCGTACGGAACATCTTCACACTTGATGTGCCACTCCAGCGTATAACCGCTGCACGCATCTGTTCCGACACACTGTTCGTGTGAGTAAGCCAGTTCACTGGTTTTTTTTGCGTGGCGTGATTCGTACACATAACCGTCAGGGCAAGACTCTCTGGCTTTTGCTCGCATCGCAAAGCTGTCAAAGTTGGTGACCGGCTCATAAAAAACTTCAGTGAGCTTAAAGCTTTTGTCATCAATCTCTTCAACCTGAACATGCCCTGTCACCGATTGTAGCTTGTCATTAAAACTAAGAACGCCTTGGCCAATCGAATCCACGCCACCGGTCATGGTAGAACACCCAGCCAGCAGAGTTAAGCCAATCGCGGCTGCAGCTGTTTTAATCGAATGCTGCAGGCAGGACTCTTTTAATTTAACCATCTTCATTATTACTTTTCGCTCTACATTAAGAATGAAAGAATCATATCAAAATTCAACCCACCACAGGGGACTTTATTACACACCTAATCCGGTAAAACATCGGAATAAAAGCGGTTACTTTAAAGCGTTTAAATCACGCCCTGGGATTAACTCTTCTTTAATGCCCACTTCGGTGATGATAAAACAGAGATTGGTGTTTACCTTTTTACCGTTAATCAAAAGGGAAGTGCCCTGTGTGTCTTCTGGATTGATTCTGACATCCCCCTGGTAAACCTTAAGCAACTTCCCCGTCATGCAACTGTAAAGTTCAACGTTTCTCTCAAGCCCCATCCAGTCTGATTGTAAATTTTTTGCGCTGTTGGCAACCTTATCACAGCCCGAAATAAACGGTACTGCAAACAGCAGACACAAACTGGCCAGTGAAATCCACCTGGTTTTTTGTATGGTTTTTTTCGTGGTTTTTTTCGTGGTTTTATGTGTGGTTTTATGTGTGGCTCTATGTGTCACACTTTGTAATTTTCTCTGCATTATTCCTCCCTTTGTTTTAAAGCTCGTAGAGCTATAAAAAACCCAGCGTCCCTCGTTCTCGTTTAGTCTTGCAGTGGGATTCCATTTTCATCCACACTAGGTTCGGATGGGTTTTTAGCGCTCTCTTTTATCCCCTCCCAGGCATTGCTGTAAGTCTGCTTATCGCCCAGCTTTTTAATGTCTTCAATCGGCTGTTTACTCGACTCTTTCGCATCCTCTTTAACCTCTTTAGCGCCCTCTGTTACCGAGCCCCAAACCGAGCTGGCCGCTTGTTTGGTGTCACTCCACGCATCGCTCCACCAACCTGCGTGTGCATTCAAAGAGAGTGTGCTCACAAACAGAACTGCAAACATCCTAAGCATCCATTTTTTCATTCTAATCTCCTACGGTTTTTTTAGGCGCTCGCATTTTAATATCAAGCAATTTAACGTCGAGAGTAAAACGCCAAGAATAAAACGCTCATGCGCTCAATCCCGCAAACTCCCGTCAAGATTTTCTCTAATTTCTCTTAACAATTAACAGTACCATAGGAACGAGCAAAGACACGGTTTTTTAACAGACCACATAAAAATATTCGCATTAAGGTGGGCCACACCCACAAAGGTTTATGTAAAAAAGTTTCAGTAAAATAGTGACCAGGCCTGGTCATCGCATCTTAGAATAGGCTACTTAATCAGCAGACTTAATAAGTTTTGCAAAACGATAAGCCATTAACCAAAAAACTAAGCTTAAAAACTGCATTAAACATTAAGCGAAACAGTGAGCCAAGCACCGAGCTATGAATAATAAGACCCCCACGCCTTCTACTGTTACAGCCTCTGACTCTCACGTTGCCACACAGGATCACACGCAAAATAACCGACTGTTAATTATCGGCTATGTCTGGCCCGAACCTAACTCCTCTGCCGCCGGTACCCGTATGATGCAACTCATAGAGCTGCTTCAAAAACAGGCCTGGCAGATTACCTTCGCCAGCCCCGCCAAGCTGGGAGAGCATAAAACCGATCTCTCTAGCTTGGGCATTGACGAACAGTTAATTGAATTGAACAGTAGCAGTTTTGATCACTTTGTTCACCAGCTTCAACCAGGCCTGGTCATTTTTGACCGGTTTATGATGGAAGAGCAGTTTGGGTGGCGCATTGAAAAACAAGTGCCTAAGGCGATTCGGATTCTGAACACCGAGGACGTGCACAGTTTAAGAGCGGCACGTCAGCAGATGGTTAAAGAGGCTCTAAACAGTTCGCCACAAGATACTGATTTGGATAGCATTCCCCTGCACAACCCACAAGCGTTGTTTGAAAAAATGGCGACTTCAGATCTCGCCAAAAGAGAGATCGCTTCAATTTTTCGTTCAGACCTAACGTTGATGATTTCTGAGTTTGAATGTTCTCTATTGCAACAACAATTTCAACTGCCAAGTCAGCAATTGATCTACTTGCCCTTTCTGTACAAACAACCTGAAACCGAGACGCGCCGTCCTTTTGAAGCCCGCCAGCATTTTATGACCATCGGCAATTTTAGACACGATCCCAACTGGGACGCCGTGCTCTGGTTAAAACAGGAGATTTGGCCTCGTATCCGTCAACAATTGCCTCAAGCAGAGTTGCATATTTACGGCGCCTATCCTCCTAAAAAAGCCACGCAACTTCACAACCCACAACAAGGCTTTAAAATCATGGGGTGGGCTGAAGATGCATTTGAGGTGCTTAGCCAAGCCCGAATGTGCTTAGCGCCCTTACGATTTGGTGCAGGCATTAAAGGCAAACTGGCCGAGGCGATGTTGTTTGGCACACCGAACATCACCACCTCTGTCGGCAGTGAATCGATGCAGATTCCTGGTTTAGCAACCTGGAGCGGACAAGTGGCCAACAACTCGACCGACTTTGCGGACCAAGCGGTCAAACTCTACCAAGACGCAGACTTATGGCGCAAGGCACAGCAAGCAGGCGATCACATTATGGCGAATCGTTTTCTCAACCGTCCCGAAAAAACACAGCCTCTATTAGAGGCGATTCACCGCTTAACAACCAAATTAGAAGCGCACCGAAGTGCCAACTTTATCGGCGCTATGCTCAACCACCATCATCACAAAAGTACCCAATATATGGCACAATGGATTGAGGCTAAAAACCGAGTTGAATGACTGTCGTCAATACGCCAATCACCAGAACTCAAGAACTCAAGACGTCAACATTAAAAGATAAAGCAGATAGCAGACTATGAACAGCTCCGAAACCTCAGAAATTCAAGAACAATCAGAACACCTAAACAGCGACGAAACTAAAGTTGAAAGTGAAGTCAAAGGTGAAGTCAAAGGTGAAGTCAAAGGTGAAGTCAAAGGTGAAGTTAAAAGCGAAACGCACACCAGATCCCACCCAAAAGACCCGCTGCACGGGCTCTCTTTAAAAACCATTGTGACCACTCTCGAAGCGCAGTACGGCTGGGAGAAACTTGGCGAATTGATTCCTATTAACT
Source organism: uncultured Thiosulfatimonas sp. (assembly GCA_964628125.1). Taxonomy (GTDB): domain Bacteria; phylum Pseudomonadota; class Gammaproteobacteria; order Thiomicrospirales; family Thiomicrospiraceae; genus Thiomicrorhabdus. The sequence continues at coordinate 4,634 of CAZVPH010000119.1, forward strand.
GTTTTAAAAGTGATCCCACTCTTAAATCAAGTCTTACGTTTCTAAGAAAAACCCCCTGGGCGCGCATCAAGGTCGAAGAACTCTACCTAAAATCGAGTAAAAACTGGGGCAAGTATAAAAAGGACTCGTAAAAAACCCTAAAAAGGCGGATCAGAAGAACACAGTCACTGAACACAATCACTGAGCACACACCCATCAACCCGACTTCGCAAACGAAAAACGGGCTCTAAAGCAGCCCGTTAAGACTTCTTTAGAACCCGTTTAAACATCGTTAAGACGTTTGGTTCAAATGCTCCACCTTATTCAAACAAGGCAGATCAAACAGATCGTTTGCTTAGTTAAGCGTTACAACATACTCTGCAATCGCTTCCATCTCAGCCGTTGACAAGCCTGTCGCCATTGGCGCCATCATACCTGTCATAGGACCGACCTGCTCACCTGCTTTATACTGCTCAAGCTTGGTCACAATGTCTGCCGTTGTTTGATCGTTTAAACGTGGACCAACACCGCCTTCAGCATTAGCACCATGACAACCAATACAAGTTGCATAAGCCGATTGACCGTTTGGCTTGGATGCCGCTGCGACCGTCTCTTTTACGGATTCTTTAACTTCTTCGGCTTTTTTCTCTACTTTTTCTACAACTTTCTCAGTTTTCTCTTCTACTTTCTCAACCGTTTTAGCCGCTTTTTCTTTAACGGTAGTGGATGCCGGTGCAGAGTGAAGTGGTTCTTTAGGAGCGTCAACCGCGCCAGGTTGCTTTACATCCATCGTGTTCTGCTGAACCATTGCTTTTGCCGCTGGCGTCTCTTCTGAATCGCCTGAACAGCCCGCACTCAGTGCGACAGCACCGCTTAATAGTGCATAAGTGACTAGACGAGAAATTTTTGTATTTAATTGTGTTTGCATTTTTAACATCCTCTAAACCGGTTAGTTTACAACTGGGTAAAAACTTATAAAACGCTAAAAATGCGTCGGTAAATCCCAAGTTTTATAGCAACTCGAGTATACGAGCGACCTTTAACCACACAGTGTATAAAGGTTTGGGCAACTTCTCAAGATAAACCGTTATTCGACCGTCAAATAACTTATGAGTTATGACACATAAAGCGACTCAGACCTAGAATTAACCAGGCCTGGTAGTTTGTAAAGCTCTCTCTTTTAATCTCTGCAATTCCCTGTAGAATCTTAAGAGAGTTAAATCGCAGACAGTAAATCGTTCAACCCGCGTTATAAACGGTTAAAGACGATCTCTGGTCATAAGGAAAACAGATGAAATTAGCAATGGTCGGCCTAGGAAAAATGGGCGCAAACATGGTACGCCGTCTGGCGAAAGCGTCGCATCAAATTATCGTTTACAATCGCACCGAACAAGTCGCGATTGACCTGGCGCAAG
>CAZVPH010000120.1:0-5975 GCA_964628125.1 uncultured Thiosulfatimonas sp.
GTTGATTTATTAGCGGCTTAATGATGTTTGCACTTAAGATGCGAATTCAAGAACTTTAAAAACCGGACAACGAGATGAATACAAACCTTCGTTACTCAAAACTTTTTTTGGCACTGAGCGGTGCTTTTCTTTTAAACGCGACACTTGTAAGCAGTAGCCAGGCTATGGAGCTTGTGCCGACCGTTGAAGATGCGATCATGAACAATCCAGAGTTCAGAGAGCAGATTAAAATTCATCAGGGCGTTGACGCAGAGCTTAAAGGCGCGAAAGGCAGCTGGTATCCGGTTATAGATTTAGGCGCCGGCATCGGAACAGAAGATATCCAGCGTGATAAATCAAACCTAAACACAAGCATGACGCGCCGTGAAACCAGCATTCGTCTTACGGAAAACCTGTTTGAAGGTTTTGGTACTGAAAATGAGATCGCACGTCAACAAGCGCGTTTAGATGCCGCCGGTTATTCCAGTCAGTCTAAAGCCAATCAAATTGCGCTGGATATGATTTCCGCTTACATCAGCTTATTAAAAGAACAGGAACTCTCACGTCTCTCAATCGAAAACAAGGCCACGCACGAACGAATTCTTGACCAAATCACCCAAAGAGCGGATGCCGGCATTGGCAACCAAGTTGAGGTCGACCAGGCCAAAGCACGTTTAGCCCTCGCCAACTCAAACTTAGCTGCCTCCAAAAACAACTACAGTGACGCTCTATCTAAGTTTCACCGCATTTTAGGGCGCATGCCCGACAGCGATTTGATCAAACCAACGCTAAACTTCAAGTTTCCAGAAACCCTTGAGGCAGCCACCGATATTGCTCTGCAACAACATCCGACTCTCCGCTCTGCCAATGCAAGCATTGCAGAAGCACGCGCTCAACATGACGCGGCCAGCCGTTTTTATTACCCACGTATTGACTTAGAAATTGAGAAAACATTCGATGATAATATCGGCGGTATAGAAGGGAAAAACGAAAACTTTCAAGCCATGTTAAGAATGCGTTACAACCTCTATAACGGGGGTAAAGATACCGCGAACCGAGATCGAACCGCCAGCGGTATACACCAATCGGCCGAGATACGTAATAACACTCGCCGCCAAACGATTGAAAATTTACGCTATGCTTGGGATGCCAAACAACTGGTCGCTGAACAACTTGTCTATGTAAAAGAACACATCAAGTTAACCTATGAAACGCTTGAGGGCTATCGCAAGCAATTCACCCTAGGACGCCGCTCTTTGCTAGACCTTCTAAACACTGAAGATGAGTACATCAGCGCACTAAGAACGCTGGCTCAAAGCGAGAGTGATTACTCTATCGCTGAGTACCGCATCTTAAATGGCATGGGGAATTTAATTGAAGTTTTGGGCGTTGATGTTAAGTACGTCACTGTTGACAACGATTATTTAGATCAATAACTCTTTAACCTCAATACTCATTAAGTCTTCAAAAAGCACCTAATTTAAAGGTGCTTTTTTGTTGGTTGTAACACTCACTGTTTGCAACACCCTTCAGAAGGCATTCTAGTCTTGCTGAGATTGATGAGTCACAAGCATTGACTCAGTTAGCGCCCTAGCATAGACAGAGCTTCACGTTCATGACACTGCTCATTAAACTGTCACCACAAAAGCCAAGTATAGTTGCCATAAACCCATCCCGACAACGCTGACACCTGCAAAACGTCGCACCCACGGAGTCCGAGAGAGTTTGGTAAAGTAGAAGGCAAACACCCCCATTAACAATAAGTTTGGCAAGGTTCCTAACCCAAAGGCCAACATGACCAAGCCACCATTTACGGCACTGCCGGCGCTCAGCGCCATAATGAGCATGCTGTACACCAACCCGCACGGCAACCAGCCCCAAATTAAACCGTACAACCAGGCCTGGTGGAGATGTTTAACAGGCGTAAACTTTGCAGCATAAGGCGAGAGTCGTTGCCAAATGGAGCTGCCCAACTTCTCGACCACAACTAAGCCGAACCACCACCCTCCTAAATACAGTCCTAGAGCGATCATAAACAGCCCTGCCACCACCTGCAACACTTGCTGTGCGGGCAAAAACGTGGCCAGAGAGCTCAGGCTTGAGCCTAAAAAACCGAACAGAGCGCCAATGATCACATAACTGCTGATGCGTCCGAAGTTATACGCTAATTGGAACGGCATCATTCGCCACCAAGTAGCCTGCGCTTTAGGCTCAAGACTGAATGCCAAAGCACCGACAACCCCGCCACACATCCCTAAACAGTGCACCCCTCCTAAAAAACCGACCAGGAGCGCTGTAATCAATATGGTCTCCATCGTCAGCCCATCCTATCTAGGGTGCGATAGCTTAAAGCTTCAGCAATGTGATGACTGCTTACATCGGTCAATTTTTCCATATCCGCAAGGGTGCGTGCAATTCTTAAAATCCGATGATAACCACGCGCTGAAATGCCCAATTTATTAACCGCTCTATCCAGAATCACCAGACTTAAATCATCCAACACAACATACTGCTTTAGATCTTTCGGCGTTAAATCGCAGTTCAGGCAACCTTGACGCTGCAACTGCACCGTCCTCACTTCTGTCACACGACGTCTGACTTCACTGCTGGTCTCACCAGAATTACCGTCACTTTGCAGGTCTGCTAGGTCAACCGCAGGCACTTCCAAATGCAGGTCAATACGATCGATTAATGGGCCTGATATTTTTTTTTGATAACGATGAATCTGTTCAGGCGTATCTTTACACCGCCCTAACGCGTCGTCCGGAAAAAAACCGGACGGTGAAGGGTTCATCGCTGCCACTAATAAACAGTTGGCGGGAAAACTGACTTGTTGCAGCACGCGTGAAATTTCAACCCGTTTACTCTCCAACGGTTCACGCAAAGCTTCCAGCACATTTCGTGTAAACTCGGGCAGTTCATCTAAAAAAAGCAGGCCATTGTGCGCCAGTGAAATAGCGCCTGGTCTCGGAATAGACCCCCCACCAACTAGAGCGGCAGCGGAAGCCGTATGATGGGGGTTGACGAAAGGTCGTTTGTAAAAGTGTTCACCGCCGATCTCCTGGCCTGTCACCGAATGAATTGCAGCGCTTTCAATCGCTTCTTGCTGAGTCAATGCTGGCAATAACGTCACTAAACGGGAGGCGAGCATGCTTTTTCCAGAACCCGGTGGGCCGACCATAATCAACGAATGATGTCCACTGGCAGCAATCTCCAAAACACGTTTGGCTTGCAGCTGGCCACTCACGTCGGCTAAGTCCTGTGGATAGTCGAGACTGGGATCACTGTCGATGGGTTCAATTTTGGGCTGCGGGATCTTCTCGCCTAACAACACCCTGCACGCTTCTTTAAGATCACGAATTAACACAAAATTCGGTGGCGTTTCAGTGGCCGACTGAGACAGAATCGCTTCGGCTAAGTTCCCCTCTGGCAACACGCACATTCGCGACGCTGTCTGCGCGGCCAGCAAGCTAGGCAGTGCACCCTTTACCGATCGAACCTCTCCATTTAACGCCAGCTCGCCTATAAACTCAAAGCGTTCAATGTCAGGACATTCTAACTGCCCCGTTGCAATCAAAATACCGATCGCAATGGGCAAATCATAACGCCCTCCTGCTTTGGGTAGATCTGCTGGAGCTAAATTAACCGTGATACGTTTAGGAGGCACCTGAAATCCTGAACTAAGCAGTGCGCTGCGGACACGATCTTTACTCTCTTTGACAGAAGCTTCAGGCAAACCCACGATTGAGAGTGACGGCAATCCATTACTGGAGTGTACCTCTACGGTCACAACCGGCGACTCAATCCCATTCAGTGCACGACTGGTGATGGAGGATAAGTTCATAAGCCATTCACTGCGTGAATGAAGCTTGAATTTTTATGATTTGATTCTGGCTTCAAGTTCCGCTACCACCTTTTCCAACGCTTCTAGCTTGGCGCGTGTTTTTGCCAACACCCCTGCTTGAATGTCAAACTCATGGCGACTCACAAGATCCATCTTCTCAAACGCGCGCGAAAGCGTGGATTTAAGTTGATCTTGAACACCACTCGGCACCTGACCCAGCCCCTGTGGAATCGCTTCTGCAATTTTTTTTGCCATCTCTTCAATCTGTCGTGGATTAAGCATCATGTTTCCTTGGTAACAAGATTAATTAAGATAAAACTATACCTTTTTATGCGTTATTTAGCCACTCGGTTAAATAGGTCAAAAAACCAGACTCTGTCTACATCTCTAAATTCATAAAAAACCGACAGCCCCTTTGAAAGGCTAATTACTTTCGTTATTTTATTTCATGGTAGAATTTCTGCTCATGTAATGATTAATATTCAAGTTAAGAAGGTTAAAGGCGATGTTTGACAGTAAGGATCTTCCCGAAAAAGCGAAACGCATCTTTGGATTATTGGTAGAGGCATTTGAAGAGCAAGGCATCAACCCGACCCCCTTAAACTATTTTGTCTGGTACCAATACTATAAAGGCGACAACCCCAAATTCCGTCAAGAGATGGACGCCATTCTCAACGATCCTTTTGGGTATAACGACCGTGTCGGCAAACGCTTGTATGACGAGTACTTAACGGAACCTGAAAAAGAAGCGACCGATTTTGACCGCGCATTTCGTCGCCTAGTCGACCTAATGGTTAAAAAAATGGAGGCCTGGAGTGACAGGCTTTCTAACCATACTCAGGAACTTGATACCTGCGTTACAAAACTGTCAGACCCCAATTTAGACGCGGAAGAGCTTAAAAAAATAACCAACGCTGTTCTTAACAGTACCTCGTCCATGAAGCAAAGCAGTGCTGAGTTTCAGGAGGAGTTGCACTCCAACGCCGACTCGGTTAAAAAATTACGTGAACAGTTGATTGAAGCGCGCGCGGAAGCGATGAAGGATGAGTTGACCGAGGTCGGCAATCGAAAAGCCTTTAATAACGCCATCGAAGAGCTGATGTTCAATGCTAAAGACAACCCAAACAGTCTCTGCTTGATCATGGCGGACATTGATCACTTTAAAAGCTTCAATGACATTTACGGTCACCTGATTGGCGACAGCGTACTGCGTTACTTTGCAAGCCTTATGAAAAAAACCAAAGGTGAAAATGAGACCATCAGTCGCTTTGGAGGTGAGGAGTTTGCCATTTTATTGGCAGACAGCTCGCTTGAACAAGCTATTCAGCGCGCAGAGGAAATTCGAGTTGGGATTCAGACGGCAAAACTTAAGCAACGCAACTCCGACAAAAATCTTAAGACCATCACCTGCTCGTTTGGCGTCGCACAATTTCACGGCGATCGAGACGATGCAAAAAGCTTCATTGAACGTGCGGATAATGCACTTTACTTTGCGAAACAAAATGGTCGCAATCAGGTCGCCGATGAGAACCAAGCGTTGGCTAAAGCCTAACCCCTCTCTTAAAGTTGCGCTGCTTCAATGACGGTCGACCTGGTTAGCAAAACAGGATTGCCACTGCGCTGCATAAGGCTTTCACTAGTCGCTTTAGCTATTCACTTTAGTTAGTCGCTTTAATTAGCAGAGTTCCCAGCCCAATTTTACGCAGTTCATTACGGCGCTTATTCAACACCAGTCGATCCTCAAATGGCCCGACTCTCAGTCGATAATAGGTTCTGTTTGGCTGGTGCAACGCAGAAACTTCTACGATTTGCCCTAACTTTGCCAATCGCCGTTGCTCCTGAAGCGCCACCGCTTCCGAACCAAAAGAACCTGCTTGAATATAGTAAGGATGGTCTAACTTAACCGAGATCGGTTCAACATCCACCACCACCTCTGTTTTGCTTAATCCTTGGTAAAATGAGTAATGCTGTCGCTGTTCAGCTGGTTTTTTAGCGTCAACCGGCCCTGCTTCGTGCACCGTCTCGGACGAAGGCAGTTCAAGCTGTTTTTTTGCAATGCTGGACGATTGAGGTTGAGGCGGTTGAAGCTTTTCTGAAATGTCTGCAATCGATGCCGTCGTAGCTTCTTGCAGCGCCACTGCCGATTGGAAGA
>CAZVPH010000121.1:0-5911 GCA_964628125.1 uncultured Thiosulfatimonas sp.
GTTGTCGCGAGACAAACGCTTAGCAAGACGCTTAACCGCTGCGGCTTTCATACGCTTCTTAGCCCAGGTAGGCTTCTCATAATACTCACGCTTACGCGTTTCAGTTAACACACCGGCTTTTTCACAAGCACGCTTAAAACGACGTAGTGCTACGTCAAATGGTTCAGTATCTCTAATCTTTACACTTGGCATATTTTTACCTAATTGATTTTGATTTGTATATATCGGTTCATATTCACCACGCAAGAAATGGAGAACAGCGGAAAACGTAGGATTATAATTTATATGGACGCTCTTTTGCAAACCTTTTTCAGATAAAAGCCGAAATTGTTTGTTAAAATCCTTCCACTTTGAATAAAGAGACGAATACTTCATGCTGGTTTTAGGAATAGAAAGCTCGTGCGACGAAACGGGGATTGCCCTGTACGACACAGACAAAGGCCTCATTGCGGATACACTCTATACCCAGGTTGAGCTCCATGCCCAGTATGGTGGCGTTGTGCCTGAACTGGCATCGCGTGACCATATTCGTAAACTGACGCCCTTAATCCTACAAACCCTGGAAGAAGCCAACGTCTCTAAAGACGATCTAGACGGCATCGCTTACACGGCCGGACCAGGGTTGATTGGCGCACTTTTAGCCGGCACTTCAGTTGCTCGCAGCCTGGCCTATGCACTAGAGATTCCAGCAATCGGTGTACACCACATGGAAGGTCATCTGCTCGCCCCTATGCTCGAACCTGTTCAGCCTGAGTTTCCTTTTATCTGCTTATTAGTATCAGGGGGTCACACTCAAATTATTCGCGTCGATGGCGTGGGGCAATACAAATTATTGGGCGAAACCTTAGACGATGCTGCCGGCGAAGCCTTTGATAAAACCGCTAAACTGCTCGAACTAGGGTATCCGGGCGGCCCAAAGGTCTCCAATTTAGCCTTAAAAGGCGAATCGGGTCGCTTTACCTTTCCGCGCCCAATGATAGATCGACCTGGCCTGGATATGAGCTTTAGCGGCTTAAAAACTTTTACTCGCAACACTTGGCTCAAAGCGGTTGCAGAAGGCGACTCAAGCGAACAAACCAAAGCGGATATTTGTCGTGCGTTTGAGCGCTCTGTAGCGGAAACCTTAACCATTAAATGTAAGCGCGCCTTAGATCAGGAAGGGTTAAATCGAATGGTTGTCGCCGGTGGCGTCAGTGCAAATCGTGAAATCCGCGCCAAGCTTGACGAGTTAATGAAGAAACGTCGTGGTGAAACCTTCTACCCACGACTGGCGTTTTGCACCGACAATGGCGCTATGATTGCCTACGCAGGGGCTCAGCGCCTGCTGGCAGTACAAAGCAACGACTTAAGCTTCGCAGCCACGCCTAGATGGCCCTTAGAAGCGTTACCGCCCATCAAAAACTACGGTCAAAACAGCTGATTACGGCAAAAAACCGTAAAGGGCTGCAAGAGACTTAAGCGGGCGTTTCTCTTATAAAAAGTTGACTGGCTATAACCTAACCAGGCCTGTTAGATTTGAGCAGGCCTGGTCATTTTAAAATACTGTCAAGCCAGAGCAGAGCCTTGTCACGGGACCTACTTTTTGCCGTCCTTGAACTTCAATAACAAGTACAACTCACCTTCTAAGCTTTATACTTCTAAGCTTTATCTTTCTTGGGCTTAAACAACCCCTCTTCACCACTCATCAAGCGTTGAATATTGCCACGGTGGCGCCAAAATAAAATCACCGTCATCCCTGACGTGACCAGCACCCAGCTCAGCTCACCAGATAAAAAGTAAATATAGACAGGCGCTAACAACGTCGCGATCAGAGCCGATAAAGATGAGATCTTAAGCACTTTGGCAACAAACAACCAAGTAATGCCCACCGCCAATCCAATGGGCAACGACAGCCCAAACATCACGCCCAACATGGTTGCGACCCCTTTACCGCCTCTAAAACCAAAAAACACCGGATATAGATGCCCGATAAAAGCCATAAATCCAACCAGAACAATCCACACGGCGTCCAATTGCATCCCATGCGCGATTAACACCGGCACTAGCCCCTTGAGCAAATCGCCGACCAACGTAATCGCCGCCGCTTTCTTGCCTTTTTCGCCCCCAATCCTTAACACATTGGTCGCACCGGGATTGCCTGAGCCGCCCTCTCGAGGGTCGGGTAACCCCATAATTCTGCAAACGATGATGGCGGTTGAAACCGAACCTATTAAATAGGCAACCACCATAAAAACGATCATATCTACGTCCACTGTATCTCCTTTGAACGATTGCACCCAACGGATGTGCGGATGATGCGAAGCCAAACTATTTTTTTATTAAAGTTCTCAAAGCCGTATTCAAACAGCGAAACCTTTGCTGAATACACGGCTCGAGTAAAAAGTTTAGGGATTTTACTCGAGTCGATAACGAGAATCAGAAATAAATCACTGTAAAGAGATAAAACTGAACTTTAAACGTGAACACTAAACGCTAAAATAAACGCTAAAATAGACGCTCTCCAAACTCGGAGAGGTGCAGATACTGTCCACTCCGAATAAAACTGACGACTACTTTTACGACAACCTTTAAGGAAGCAGATGGACATTATCTTTATTCAAGGCTTAAAAACCCAGGCCATTATTGGTATTTTTGAATGGGAGCGAGAAAATCGTCAACCTTTGATCTTTGACTTGGAGATGGGTGTTCCAATTGCCAACGCGGCCAAAAGTGACAAGATCGACGACACGGTCTGCTATAAAACCGTCTCGGATCAGGTGATTGAGTTGGTTGAAGAAAGTCGCTATGAGTTGCTGGAAACGCTTGTCGAAGCCATTTGTGAGCATATTTTATTCACACACAAAGCAGTGCAGCGTATTCAGTTAAGGGTCAGCAAACCTCAAGCGGTCGCTGAAACGGAAACCGTTGGACTGATGGTTACCCGCGAACGCTCAAGCCAGTAACGGAGAGTAGGCTTAATCACGGCTCGGTAAGTTTTAAATGCTACCTGCTTGAATATCTTTTTGCTCTTTGGCCGCCAGTTTAATCAAAGGCACCAACTGCTCCATGTACAAACAAGCGCTCTGTTCGGTGATTTTATCCAGATCACTGTAGTCCTGTTCAAATTGACGACGGTTCTGTTTCGAGAGGTTTTTGGCGATCTTGTTATACAGACGATCGCCTTCAGATAAACGCGCAATCGTGACCAACTGCTCTGGTGCGACCCGGGGTGCAAACTTTTGGACAATGCGATCGTCCACACCGGCCATCCTTGTCGCTAAAGCACGGTAAGCGCTGAGTTTACGTGCCAAGTTTTCATCTGTCGCGGAGGGATTATTTAGCTGTTGTTGCAGCAAGTCGCTCAGTTTTTTTATTACCTCAAGAGGCAATGAAAACACCACCGGCCCAATTTCCAGCTCAAACTCGCCCGTCTCTTTGCGTTTTGCTTCAATATCCATGCCCGCTCACTCTAAATATAGTTTGTTTCTGCCGAGGTAAATTCAATTTGGCCTAAACCTTCAAGTTCAAAGGTGGTTTCGATAATTCGACGAAGCGCTTGCTTCAACAACTCTCTCTCGGGCAGTGGTGCATTGGCCAGATCAGAGGTTAATTGCTTCGCTAAAATCCCTCCTGAGTTTTTCATGATAATGGCATTCAACTCAGAGTCCTTCGCCACCATCATAAAAATCAAGATATCTTTGTTGTTTAAGGCGCGCAAAAGCGTTTGACACTCCACGTCTTTCAGCGTTTTAATCCTCAACGCTAACTTAATGTAATTTTCCAGCGAAGAGTAGGCTTGTCCCTGCTCTAACGCCAACAGCTGTTGCAACGTAATGTTCAGCAGAGCGATTGAAAATCGATCCATTTTAACGGCCGCGCACCCGACTTGGACCAGCCATTCACTTTCATGCAGTTTTTTTAATCCGACTTTCATCGCGAACATCTCTTTGCTGTAAACGGGAATCGAAACACATTATAACGCTACAACCATCGCCAATTTAGCACTTTACCAGCCAAGGCAGTAGCCGTTTAAACCTATTTATAGCATAATACCATATCTTTTAATAAAACGATTTCAACCCTAAAATGCGCCTTAATAATGCTTCTAAAAACCAATCTCACAAAGCCCTCCCCACCCCATCCGCTGATGGCTTGGAACAGAGTCAACGTTTGACTCAAAAAATTCGGACAACGCTGGCTCGACACAAGCAGCTTACCTTTGCACAATACATGCATAAAGCTCTCTACACGCCCGACCTGGGCTATTATGCCAGCGCCCTTCCCAAACTGGGTGCGCAAGGGGATTTTGTCACTGCACCGGAAATCTCATCAATCTTTTCGCACTGTGTCGCTCGCCAAGCGGGGCAAATACTTGAGCAACTTGAGTCGCCAAATATTGTAGAGTTCGGTGCAGGCAGTGGTGTCATGGCGAAGGATATTTTATTGGAGCTGGCGCGACGAGAACACCCCTTAAAACATTACTACATTCTCGAAATCAGCGCCGACTTACAGCAACGTCAAAAAACCAGACTCGAGGCCGAACTGCCGCCAGAGCTGTTTGAAAAAATTATTTGGCTCAGCAAGCTGCCCAGCACGCCGATCTCCGCCGTTGTTATCGCCAACGAGGTGTTGGACGCCATGCCTTTTGAACGGTTGAGAATTGAACCGGAAGGGTCGCTGCAAGCGTATGTTCGTTACGATGAAGTGGCGGAAAAGTTTCAGTGGGACTATAGACCGATTCTGGACGTCAATTTGCAAAAGTTTGCCAATCAACTGATCCAAAACATCGGCAAAGTATCGCACTTAGGCTACGAGACTGAAATCAATCTTAATATCAAACCTTGGCTGACCTCTCTCGAAAAAGTCTTAACACAAGGCGCTGTGCTCTTGATTGATTACGGCTATACCCGAGAAGAGTACTATCAACCCGCACGTGTGATGGGCACCTTACGTTGTCACTATCAACACCGAGCGCACAGCAACCCTTTCTTTTACCCAGGCCTGCAAGATATTACGGCACACGTCGATTTTACGGCGGTGGCAGAAGCAGGGTTTGACAGTGGTTTTAAAGTATCTGGTTTTACTACGCAAGCCAACTTTCTCATGGGCAGCGGTTTGATCGAGATGTCAATCGACCCCGATGCGCCGGTGACCGAGCAGATTAAAGTAGCGCAACAGATAAAAACCCTGACCCTGCCGGATGAGATGGGCGAAAGCTTTAAAGTCATTGCCTTAACCAAACAGATCGACCGCCCTTTGATCGGTTTCAGCGTTCGAGATCTGCGCCACCAGCTTTAAAGCTCCTTACTTACAGCCCATATTTTAAAACTTAATAACGACCATCAAAACTCAAGCAAAGGAATCCACCATGGATATTTTTCAAGCCGCAATTTTAGGCATTATCGAAGGACTGACAGAGTTCTTGCCCATCTCCTCCACAGGCCATTTAATCATTGCCAGTGAGTGGATGGGGCTTGAGCAGTCTGAGCAAAACAAATCCTTTGCGGTCATTATCCAAGTCGCGGCGATCCTGGCGATTTTCTCGCACTATAAAGAAAAATTCAGCTTTGAACACGTCCGTCTTTGGACCAATGTTTTTATCGCATTTTTACCTTTGGCCGCGATCGGCTTTCTGTTTCACTCTGAAATCAAAACGCTGTTTACCCTAAAAACTGTGGCCTGGATGTTCATTATCGGCGGTGTTATCTTCTTGATTATGGAGAAACTGTACAACGAAGGCACTCACCGAACGCGAAACGTTGAAGATTTGAGCATGCGACAAGCCGCCTGGATTGGAATCGCTCAAATGTTCGCTCTAATTCCTGGCACCAGCCGTGCCGGTGCGTCCATTGTCGGTGGGATTATGGTGGGTTTGGATCGTAAAGCCTCGGCCGAGTTCTCTTTTTTACTGGCGTTACCGGTGTTGTTCGCC
>CAZVPH010000122.1:0-5881 GCA_964628125.1 uncultured Thiosulfatimonas sp.
CTCCGGTCTTGCATGTGCAGGATAGAGAGGATATGAAACACCTCATTCGGACATTCAATAAAGCCTTGGGCGCCATGGTGACTGGCTTCTATAATGAAATCAGCGTCCTTCTCTTTCAGTAAAACGTAGATTAAAACGCCTTTCGCCAACGTCAAAACCTCGGTAATTCGTTGCAGGGTTTTTACAGAGTCTCCATCGTACTCAATTAAAACTAAGCTAACGCCCTCTGACCAAATACTAGGGACTTCGTCTTCCGACTCCATTGTATATTTAGAGGAAATTGAGACGCGTACGGCCTCTTTTAGGTCCTCATCCGATCCAAAATAAATTGCTTGTTTGAGGACCATAGAACCCGGTAACATTCCACTGCTCATTAAGGCTTCTCCAATCCAATCTTAACGGACAACTCAGGTAATGCACTTTGCCCCTCTGGTAAGAGTTTCGCGAGTTTCCCCATAAAAAATCCATCAGCCACACTTGGGCGATCTAGGTTTTCACCCGGCAATGTAACCTTAGTTCCTACCTCAATCGGATCGACAAAGGTCGGCGTCACTAAAATGGCCAGTTCGGACTGATCTTTTTCATAAGATGTAGAACGAAACAGCGTGCCAATAATTGGAATATCGCCTAAGATTGGAATCTTAGAAACACTGCTGCGGAAATTATCTTGAATCAAACCGCCAATCACAAAGCTTTGACCTGCAGCGAGTGTCACCGTAGTGACCGCTTTACGCGATCGGAATCCGGGGACAACAATCGACCCTGTTTGAGAACCAGAACTTTCATCGATATTACTGATCTCCGGTGCAACCGTCATTTGGATTTCACCCGATTCGGTAATCACAGGACTGAAGCGTAAACGCACCCCAAACTCCTTATAAGAGACCGTGATGGTCTCAGCATTTTGTGCCACGGGAATTGGCACCTCTCCCCCCACTAAAAACTCAGCGGTTTCTCCAGACTGGACGATCAACTCTGGCTTTGCTAATACACGTGCAAGGTGGTTACCTTCTAAAATAGAGAGTACGCCAAACAAGCTGCTGTTTAAGGGGTTAATTCCCAACTGGAATCCGTCTGCATGTGGGAAGTTAATACTGGCTGGTGTGCCTGGTGCAACACTGGCGACGTTCAATAAAAAGTTAGCGGTCGTTCCCAGGTTTCCTGGCGGAAAAATCCCATACTGATCTTTCTTGTCTCGGGCGGCAAAACCACTTCTGAACGGATTGCCTTTTACCACTTCCGCCACTCGCACTGACAGCTTAATTTGCTGCGGCCCTGTAACATTAATCATATTAATGACGCTTAAGCCTAATGCCGAAATAACCGAGTTAATGCGTTTTTTCTGAGCATTATTTGGCACCTCACCAGACAAGAGAACCATGTAATTCCCTGCCAATGGCTGTGCGCTGAAACTGCCCACGGTACTCTCTTTTTGTAACACGTCTTTATCTTGACGTGCGGATTGGGTTAAATTACCTTCACCATCAATCTGATTGCCGATGTGATCGACTTCTCTGCGAATTGAGCTCTCTGAACCGATCCAAATATTTTTAAGTTCAAACTTAACAGTTCCGGCTGGATTCAACTGTTGCAACAACCCTGTAAGCGTCTCTTCAATCTCAATTCTGCGAGACTGATCCGGTGCCACATTTAATACAACTTGATGATCCACACCTGGGCTGTCTCGGTAGGTGATGATAAGTTGCGTTCTACCTGCTTCTTTCCCTGTGACCAGCAACTCATTATTGCTCAGTACTTTAACCGTGGCCAAGTCTGGGTTGGCAATTAAAGCTCTTTTTAAGCTTTTATCAAACTTAATAATTTGACTGTCTGTTTCGGTTAGATTATAGGTTTTGGCTACCGTAGCTTGAGCGCCAAACGAGAAACTTGCCAGTGCCAACCCTAACATTAATGCTGTTTTCTTCATCTTATTTGCCTGCCATAGATTTTTATCTGTTGTATGTGGCATTACTGCCTGTAATCTCGTTGCTTTATAACTCATTGGGTTCTAACCTCTTGCACATTGCCACCTTGCATGATCTGAATGACATCGCGTTCTTTTTTAGGTCTGTAGACAGGCACTAAAGGTTTACTACGCTCCATGTGCTTCACATTCACCCCCTCTGTCTCCACTAAAGCGACATCTGCAGGGCCTCGTAAAACCAGGTGCAATGTACCCAGTTTCATCGCCAGTGCTAACTGCTCGGCTTGCTGTAGGTTGACATTCAATGCCACCATGGAAACCCTGTCGAACGACTCGCCTTGTTGATTATTTAGCTTCTCTTGCTCCTGTTCTTGACTCACCCGAGCGACACGATTAGCCTGTCCGATGGACAGAACCTCAATATTTTGTAGGATGGTTCGACTAAGTATCTGCTTATCATCTGCACTCTTAAACACCGCAATCACATCCACATGATCGCTCGGATTGAGCATGCCTAAAAGGCCCGCTTCGGGGGATACTGGAATACGAATAATCCGCATCCCCTCTTCTATAAAGGCCTCAATACTGCTGGCCTGAGCGTCGAGTGCGCCGATTTTTTGTTCCATCAGCCACTCGCCTGCGTAGAGGTTCTGCTTAGCAACATTTCCCACTGCAACCTCTGCCTCCGTGAGAACACCTGTCGCAATAACTCCTTCAACCGGCACCATTAAAACTTTAATATCCTCTACTTCAATCTTCTCACCTCGGTAAACATCGCGACTGGCGACGAGAACAGAACGAAGCTCTGGTTTTTCGATCACGGTGACCGTCTTAACCTCAACCTTCCCTTCTGCAACCGCAACCCGGTTTTCGACGTAACCGTACACCAAGCCGATGGCAAGTATGGCAGACACTAAGGCGGCACCGTACAGCGCCAAATCACTGCGTTTAAACTTCATAAAAAACTCATTTAATAAGGTGGGAGGTAATTTCGGTAGTGAGCCTATAACGGCCCTCTAAGAAATTACTCTTGAATTAAAAACAAAATATAGTAGAAATCGTACAACCAAAATTTTTACCCTTAAGAGGAAGGCGTACAACTGCTTTTAATACTGACAATAGTGGTGACACTGATTGGCAGCAACACATTTAAAAATTCGGGCAGAACCAGGGCGTTTGCAACACCAGAAAAGGTGATGACATAAACACTAAATTCAGAAACCTCCTCTCTCTCTATCGTGACCGTAGCAGGACGACTGCTCAAAAAGGTAACATTTCTCTTACTTAAACTGCTGGTAATGATATTCGCTATCTCCGGACCTTTATCTTCAGCCAAGACGACTTTATTATCTTCACTGCACGAGGCGAAAACCGGTGTAAATCCAAGAGCCGCACCAGGGTCTAAATTACCCACTTCTTGAACTTCACGAATGATCTCTGTATGCACATCGGTCAACACATCATTGACGGCGAAACTGTTTAAGGCATAAATCACCAACTCCGCAACCAACAATATTACCCCTAACACGAGGGGCAACACATAGGCCGTCTCCAACATGACGGCCCCACGCTGTTTTTTATGTCGATACTCTAATGGTTGTTTTAATTTCATTGTAAAACTTCTAATATTGTGGCGATATTACTTCTTAGACTAACGAGGTGAAGACATTAAAGCTCATTAATTTTATCCGCACTCTTCTGAACAGCGCTCTCAACTGCATTCTTGAAAACACCATCCTCTCCAGTACCGAACACAAGCACTGCAATGGCAGCCACTGCCGCAACAACGATGGCGTATTCAATCATAGTGGCGCCTTTTTGCTTTTTGACCTGTTTAGCAGCGATCAACTCTTGTACTTTTAATTCATTTAATTCGTGTGACATGGGAAAATCCTCATCTAATAAGTTAACTTAATCTTTATATACGCCATTTGGCTAATACGTATTAAAGACCATCGGTTACTAAAGTTCAATTAAACGTATGACCTTTCATAAACAAATCTTTTTATCGAGCTATAAGTAAATACACCACTCAGAACGACATTCAATAAAACCTTAATAACCCACTGTTATTAAACAAGTTTTTCTACTGCTGTCTCCATAAGCCTTCTTTATATAACCCATGGCTAATATAGGAAGTTGCTAATATTGAATCGCTTTAAACTCAAATACTCTTAGACTTGAACTTTAAATCGCTCTTGAATTCGCATATTAAGTCCACAGTGCTTTTCTTTGTTAGTCACTTCAATGACTTGAAAGAATCCGACCAGGCCTGGTCAATCCTTTTGCACCCATAACTTGGCTTTATCCAAGCGAAAAAAAAGCCAAGACAGAGCTTGGCTTTTTTTTATAGGTAAACAACCGTTAGGAGTTACGCTTTGGCTAACGCCTCCGCTTCTTCTTGCTGTTTTACGCCACCGTGCCAACGCCAGATATAGTAGAGCGATGGAATGACCAGCAGTGTGAGCACCGTTGAGGAGAGAGTACCGAAGATCAACGCGACCGCTAATCCACCAAATACTGGATCTGTGATCATGATCATCGAGCCGAACATGATCGCCAAGGCGGTCAATAGAATGGGTCTAAAGCGCACTTTACCGGCCTCGATCACCGAGGCTTTCAGTGATTTACCCTCTTTCTCATACTCTAAAATAAAGTCGATCAACAACAGTGAGTTACGCACCACAATCCCGGCCAGAGCGATGACCCCGATCATGGAAGTGGCAGTAAACGCTTGGTCGGTGATCCAGTGCCCTGGAAAAACACCGATCATGGTCAAAGGAATCGCGCCCATTACAATGGTCGGAATCATAAACGAGCGATAGTAGCCTACTAAAATCAAGTAGATAAAGATCAAGGCAACAATAAACGCACTGCCCATGTCACGGAAGACGTCCAATGTCAGGCGCATTTCACCGCCCCACAAAATGGTGTAATCCATCACATCGCTCGGCGTTGCGGCCACAAAGCCTAGGTTGGCAGTGTGAAAGGTGACGCCGGTTTCAGGCAGGGTCACGTTATCTAGCATCTTATCCAATGCCAGCACTGCATAGACTGGGCTGGATTTGAGCAACTCGCCGCCGATCATGACCATTTTATGTTGATCTCTTGAAAGGATCGGCTTGGCGTGCATGACTTTGTCGATACTGGCCACAGCGGACAGTGGTACCGCTTCACCGCTGCGTGACTGCACGCGCAGAGTCAGCAGTTGCTCAGCAACGGTTCTCTCTGAACGGGGCAGGCGCACAATGATATTGACCGGCTCACGCACATTATTTAAGTGCATGTATCCCAGCTCGTAGCCACTGATGTAGTCGTGCAACATTTTGGCAACTTGTGCCGGCGCGACGCCCAGTAGATTGGCTTGCACTCGGTCAATGTTCACCTCAAAGGTTTCGGCATCTGCCGTGACTGAATCATCGACGTTAATTAAGCCATAAACACTGTCAAATGAAGCGCCCATTTCTGTTGCCGCGGCACGCAGCTTATCGTAATCTGGCCCGTAGAGTTCGGCCATAATCTGCGTGGTTACTGGCGGCCCTGGTGGGGTTTCATACAACTTGATATTGGCCGATGGAAAGACTTTTCTTAACTCAGTCAATTCTGCATCCAAGTTGATCACGATGTCATGTGAAGACGCCTCTCGTAGGCTTTTATCAATTAGGTTAACGCGGATTTGTGCAAAGTTCGCCCCTTGTTTAATCAAGTCGCCACGCACTAAGGCGGCAAAATCGATGGGCGCGTGGGCGCCTAAATAAACGCTGTAATCCGTCACCCCAGGCGTATTCGATAGAAGCTCACCGACGTGGCGTACCACTCGGTCGGTTGCTTCTAGCGCGGTGCCTTGTGGCATATCAACTTGTACCAAGAAGGTTCCAGTGTTGTCATAAGGCAGCATCTTAACTTCAACCCCGGCTGGATGAAGAGGTCCGTTCATATCGTCACCGCGCATAAATT
>CAZVPH010000123.1:0-5871 GCA_964628125.1 uncultured Thiosulfatimonas sp.
GGCCATTATGGCACTCGGTGTCG
The DNA here is from genome assembly GCA_964628125.1 of uncultured Thiosulfatimonas sp. GTDB lineage: Bacteria > Pseudomonadota > Gammaproteobacteria > Thiomicrospirales > Thiomicrospiraceae > Thiomicrorhabdus. The sequence continues at coordinate 24 of CAZVPH010000123.1, forward strand.
ACCAAACCACCGCCTTTTCAGCCGTCGCCGCGACCATGAACAACCTAGGACCAGGCCTAGGCGAAGTTGCGGCCAACTACCAGACTATGAACGACCCGGTTAAATGGATTTTAAGCTTTGCGATGTTGTTAGGTCGGCTGGAAATCTTCACCTTATTAGTGCTGTTCACCGCAGCTTTCTGGCGAAAATAAGCCGCTTTAACGAAAACGTGTTTCTCAGTCGCCCTGTTTTCCGATTCCAATAAATCGACAAACGCCACGATGCTGTGCAATATTTCGGACAGCGATTATTAACCCCCATATGGAGGATCTTAATGAGTTCAAAAACCCCCCTCCCTCTCGGCCAGAAATGGGACGAAAAATATCAGCAAGACAGCCTGAAAACGCCTGCAAATCCGTGCTACGTTCTCAAACAGCACAGCCGTTTATTGCCGTTTCAAGGTCAGGCACTGGAACTCGCCTGTGGGCTAGGCGGCAACGCCCGTTTTTTGGCGCAATGTGGCCTAAAAACCCACGCGTGGGATGTCTCCGACGTCGCCTTAACCCTTCTTAATAACTGGGCGAGCCTAAAGCAACTGCCGATCCAACCGTTGATTACCGATCTGGAGCAGATGATTCTGCCATTTCAACAATTTGACGTGATTGTGATCAGTCGCTATTTGGACAGAACCCTGTTTGCCGCGATTCAAGACGCTCTTAAACCTGGCGGTTTGCTTTTCTACCAGACCTTCCTAGCGCCCGTACAAGACGGTGCACCGCAAAATCCAGACTTTTATATTCAATCCGGTGAGTTCAACCAGGCCTGGTCAAAACTGCAAACCGTCGTCTACGGCGAAGGCTGGTTAGCACATGAAAATAGTGTGGGTGAAGCTTGCACTGAAACCGCACAAAAACAGCGTTACGCTTGGTATATCGGTTGTAAAACAGCGTGACCTCCCCTTTTAAACTCTCAGCGATCACCGTCGGTTTTATTCTCGCCGTCCTCGGGACAGCACTGTTTTCACTGAAGTCCATCTTCATCAAACTCGCCTATGTCGAAGGGTTGGACTCCGACAGTGTCTTGATGATGCGCATGGCGATTGCGCTGCCGATTTATCTGCTGATCTTATTCTGGTTAAGTCGCGTTAAAACCAAACCTTACGAGCTCAACGCCAAACTTTTAAAAATCACTTTTTTAGGGTTTATCGGCTATTACCTCTCCTCTTATCTTGATCTGAAAGGTTTGGAGATGATCTCCGCGCAACTCGAGCGGCTCACCTTGTTCACCTACCCGATTATGATCGCAATACTAGGCGCGCTGTTTTTTAAAACCCCGATTACGCGCAAAATCCTTTGGGCACTTATCATCACCTATAGCGGACTCTTAATCGTCTTCGCAACCGAAGTCACACTCAGTGGTGACCAAGTGCCGCTGGGCACGCTCTTGGTCTTTCTAGCCGCCTTAAGCTTTTCGTTCTACGTGCTGTTTGGCAAGCAGGTGATTCAACAGATCGGCAGTCTCTGGTTCACCGCTCTCGCCATGAGCATTTCCAGTCTGTTTGTATTGCTGCATTTTGCGATTTTTGGCGACTTTATCACGCTGAACATTACCCCAATGGCCTGGCTCTGGCTCGGTCTGCTCGCCATCGTCAGCACCGTTATTCCCAGCTTTATGATCAGCGAGGCGATCGCCAAAATTGGCCCAGCCCAAACCGGCATTGTCGGCATTTTAGGCCCCATCGTCACCATGGGCTTAGCGATCACTGTTCTTGATGAGGTGTTTACGGTTTGGCATGCATTAGGGATGTTGCTGGTGATTGGTGGGGTGGCGTTGTTGACGATTAAAAGTCAGCCTGCGGTTTAAATATAACGGTAAAAATGACCAGGCCTGGCAGCCTTTACAATCAGAATAGATCTTAAAATACCCGCTAAACTTAAGGCTAAAACGGTTCTCAATGTCCAATATTTTTTAACCACTGACAAAAAACTCGATTCAACGCCCTGTGCCCAGTCCTAATATTACAATGCTAGGCTGCGGCTTCACTTAAGAGCTCATTATGATCTATTTAATTTTTCTACCCGTTGTTCTGGTAATAGGATTTGTAGTCGCCATACATTTAAGTTTTAGGGCGCCGCGATTAAGCAATAACGTGTGCCCCAGTGACTACGATCTTGATGTTCAAACCCATGACTTTATAGGGCAACAAGGTATGCAGCTTTCGGCTTGGTGGGTCAATGCCGAACCCCCAAGCAATACCACGGTATTACTTTTGCATGGTTGGGGTGCCAATAAAAGCATGATGCTGCCCTTGGCAAAACCCTTTCACACGGCGGGATTTAATCTTTTTTTAATGGACGCGCATAATCATGGAGACAGTCAAAAACGGGGCGTTTCCAATATGCCAAAATTTGCGGAAGATCTTGAATCTGCGGTCATGTGGTTAAAGCAGAATAAAGCAGAAGAGTGCCAACACCTTATCGTTGTTGGCCATTCAGTCGGTGCCGCCGCTGTATTGCTTGCGGCATCCCGAGGGTTAAAGGCGACGATGTTTATCTCAATCGCCAGTTTTGTTCATCCAAAATTGATGATGCAAAGGTATTTAAAAAAGTTAGACAAAGTGCCAGGGGTGGTTCAACTCATTTCCAGCTATACGCAGTGGGTTATTGGTCATAAATTTGATGAGATCGCTCCTTTATCCAGTGTTACACGGATTGATCAACCAACCTTATTAGTGCACGGCAGTGCCGACAGGGTGATTCCGTTAAACGATTACCACTTACTGTGCAATGCAACAACTCAAAAGAAGAACATTAAATGCCTAGAAATCCCCGAAGCCGATCATGACTCGATTGACAAAATTGAGGTTCATTTCGGGGCGCTTCAGCGCTTTATAGATAAGCACCTAAAATAGCCAACGTTAAAGTAATCACAAGCCGATGGTGAGAGTAAAAGCTCTATTCAATCTAAAAACTCTCCACGAAAACGTGACCAGGCCTGGTCACTTTGTTGAGTTTAAGATGTGAATTCAAAGAATTAAAGTTTAGGCGCAATCAACTCTAATCGAATGGCTCGGCTTCCATTTCAAGAAAAATGCGGTAGGCGTTGCCACGGTTACTGCCTTCAAATGCAGGCATGTTTCGATAGGTTGACCAATCGGTTGCATTGTAGGCTTCTTCAAAGGGGATAAAGTCTCTGGCAGCTTCGCCCATGGCACCGCGCACAAAGTTGATGTAGTCGCGTGTTGTGGTCACCGCTTCGGCCAAACTTTCCGACGCCACACCGTGACCGGGAATCACATACCGAGGCGCGGGATTGAGTTCAGCAAGATAATCCAACACACTTAACCAGCGCAAAGTATCGGTCTCAGGACTGTCCATAAATGGCACGCGCCCCTTGTAGATCACATCGCCACCGAACAGCACGCCGTAATTTTCCACCAGCATAATGCTGTCCCCCGGAGCATGCGCTGGCCCTAAATGTTTCACCATAAAGCGGACCCCGCCCACTTCAAAGCTCAGCTCATCTTTAAAGGTTTTTGTTGGCGGGACAATGTAAGTATTCTCGTCTACCCACGGGGCGAGCGCGATACGGCGTTGCTCAAGACGTCGTGTGGCATCTTCACCTTGACTGTCGGTTGTGCCACCAACATAGCCCAGCGTGAGTTCTTGCGCCCAGACTGGAGGTTTGCCGGCATGCTCATCAAAGGCCTGCAGTCCATAAATGTGATCTGCGTGATAGTGGCTGATGATAACGCGTTCAATCGGCTGGTCAGTCACCTCACGAATCCGTTGCAGTAAGCGATAGCCCATCGCCGGCGTGCCCAACGCATCAAACACAACCACGCCTCCATCGGTTACCACAAACCCGGCATTGGACGTATGCCCTTCATTCTCGCTGTCGGGCACGCCTGACAAACCCACCACATAGTAAATAGGAGCGTCTTTGACCTTAAATAACCTCATATCAAGTTTAGACTCGCCATAAGGCGTTGCAACCGCCGTGCGGTCCAGCGCCATAACGTGGCTGGAAAGCGTTACTGCCAATAAGCCTATAAAAACGGATAAATGTTTTAGTCGCATGACTTTCTCCTTAAACAGAAATATCATCGGAAACTTCGCTAGAAGCTTAAACGCTGCCAAAGAAACAAACACTCCTTTGGCGGCACTACAAACACCGATAAATTTTCGGCGAATAATCGAGCAATAACACCTCCGTCTAAACCGTTTTAAACTCCGTTAAAGTGAAGCAAAACAAACAGTAAGCGTCCAAGTGCGTTGTCTCCACCATAACCGTTTTGGAATAGAAAAGCCACCAGGCCTGGTGACTTAGGATTTATAAATATCGGTCACACCTGGTGGGGGTTTACGAAAACGTTTATAGGACCATAGGTACTGCTCTGGCGTCAAAGCAATGCACGCCTCAACGCCCGCATTTAACGCCGTGGTGGCGAGTAACTCATCGGTACTGCCAATATCACTCCCCGCAGGTAAAAGGTGCAAACAATACCCTTCGGCATTCGGCAGGCGCTCCATCACCATAAAAAGTGTGGCACACTCGGTTCTTTGCACCAGCTTACTGACCAATGTCATGGTACGGGCTGGACGGCCAAAAAACGGTGCGTACACGCCCCCAGAAGCCCCTGGATCTTGGTCGGGCAGAATGCCTGTAACCTCGCTGTTTTTGAGGGCTTTGATTAAGGTGCGCACGCCTCGTAAATCGGTTGGCACCAGCTTGCCGCCAAATCGCGACCGTGCCGACTTCATAAACGCGCCAACCGAAGAGACATTAGGGGGCTGATACAAAAAAGTAGACGGGTAACGATTGGCGAGAAAAATCGCATTTAACTCCCAGCAACCGATGTGTGGTCCAAGAAAAATAACCCCTTTTTGTTTTGCGATGGCGTCGTCGAGCAACGCCTGACCTTTAACCTCTTTGATTAAAGGCAATATTTTTTGACCGCTCCAACACCACATAGGCCCTAGTTCGGTGATGGTTTTGCCCAGCTCCAACAAGCTTTTATGCAACAAAACCTTTTGTTCATCGGCACTGAGTGTCGGAAAAGCCACTTGTATGTTTTTAAGCGTGATTTTTTTCTGACTATTCGGCCACCAAATTAACAGTCGTCCAATGCCACGGCCGAGCCTTTGATTCCATGCCAACGAGAACCACGAGAAGAAGACAATCAAACTTTTTAATAGTCCGCCTAACCAGGCCTGGTCGTTTACAGATGCCTTTGTGTCGGCGGGTTTTGTCTTACTTTTTACACTTTTTTGTGTCGTTTTTTGTGTCGATTCCTGTGCTGTCACGTCACTCTGTGCACGCTCTTCTGGCGTGCTGTCTGTGGCGTGAGTAACATTTTTTAAGTCGCTCATAAAGAACCCTCTTTCGGTGCAGTGGCATCGGGCGATGCAATATTGGCTTGCCCCTGATGATTGTCATCGGCAATCAAGGGTTGCATGGCCCGCCATAGATTGGCAAACAGATGCGGGTTGATTTTTTCTTGCGCCAACAACAGCTGCTTGGTCTGTTCTCGGGCTTGTGGCTTTGCGTAACACGCCGGACAGTTGTCTTCGATGACCGGCAAAGCGGCATCGGTTGCAAACTCACGCGTCTGCCACTCTCGAACCCGTATCAAAGGCCGGATAATGCGCACGTCCTCATCATCATTCAAGTAGTGGGCTTTCATGGTGCGCAATTGACCGGCGTTAAACGCACTCATCACAAAGCTTTCGGCCGCGTCGTCAAGATGTTGCGCTAACGCCAAAACGTTATAGCCCTCCCGGCGACAGGTTGTGTACAAAATACCTCGCTTTTGACGCGCACAAAAACTGCAAAAAGAGTTGCCAATCATCTGCTCTTCGGCCAGTTT
>CAZVPH010000124.1:0-5868 GCA_964628125.1 uncultured Thiosulfatimonas sp.
CCAGCAAAGTGTCGGAAGAGAGCTCTTTATATTGAGCAAGATGAAAGATTCCCCTGGCGACGAGCAGGGAAACCACAATGACGCTTAGAGTGAGGTCAACCTGTAAAAACAGGCCAATACTAACGCCCAGAAGTGCTGAGTGTGCCAGGGTTGCGCCAAAGTAAGATTGACGTTGCCAAACGACAAACACTCCGAGCGGTGCCGAAATAAGCGCCAATCCAATACCGCCAATGAGCGCAAAGCTCATAAAACTTGGAAACCATTCCATCTATTTGTTCTCGTTTTTAGAGGTTGAATGTTCCACCGCGCAGGATTTGACCAGGCCTGGTGAAGTTGGTTCGGCTGCTTTAAACTCAATGTTTGGTTGGCCATGGGTGTGGTCGCAGCTTTGATCATGGTGATGCTCGTAAAAAGCAATGCTGTCGGTATGCGTGCCAAACAGGGCTTTAAATTCCGGCGATTCGCTGACGTTTTGCGGCAGTCCAGAGCAGCACATATGTTGATTTAAACAGAGAACATAGTCGGTGTTTTTCATGACGATGTGCAGGTCGTGACTGACCATTAAAATGCCATAGCCACGCTCGTGCCGTAGACGGTTTATGTAGTGGTAAAGTTCCGTTTGGCCTTGTAAGTCAACCCCCTGAACGGGTTCGTCTAAAACCAGGAGTTGCGGCTTTTTAATTAAAGCTCTCGCCAGTAAAATGCGTTGCATCTCACCGCCCGACACTTTTTGAATCGGCAGTTGTAGCAACGCCAGAATATTGAGTTCTTCGGCGATTTTATAAACGGCTGTGGTATCATGTTTGGTTGTTAAGAAGACCGCTTTAATAACCCTTGCCGCTTGGTTTTTCAATCTGCCAAGCAAGCTAATAGGACGGCTTTTTTCTGAACTCTCGTCGGCCACTGTGATAATTTGGTGTCTTAAACCAAGGGTTAAAAAGCGCTCTACAGAAAGCGGAAGGGTCGCGTCAATTTGAATTTTTTGCGGCATAAACCCGATGCGCAAACCGGGTTTGCGAATGACTTGGCCGGCGGTTGGCTCAATCAAGCCGAGCAAAACTCTTAACAACGTTGATTTCCCAGCTCCATTTGGGCCGATTAATGTCACGATCTCTTTCGCGTGCAAGGTTAGCGAAATGTCTTTAAGGACGGTGACATCGCCAAATTTTTGGGTGATGTGGTGCGCTTCAATGAGTGGGTCTGTAGCAGTGTGAGCGATGTTAATTTTCTCCACGATTTTTGTGTGTTCCCAAGCGTGCAACGAAAAGCTGATGGGTTTGCAGGCTGTTTTTAATTTTTAAGAGAAGCGATTGCATGTGACGGTTTTACAAAATCGTCTGGTTGTCTCTTAAGAAACCGAGTTTTAGTTTAGTATTTTATCTGTAAACGGACACTAAGGAAGAGATGTTTTGAAAAGCCATTCACGCAGCGCGCAAAGCGCATTCGTAAAACGCGTTGTCAGTCAGTCAACCCGATTTAATCCTAATTCGCTAAGAGCTTCTTTAACGATTTCCGTTATAAAAGCATTATTGCTGGGAGCTCTCGGTCTGAGCGCTGCCGTCAGTCAGGCTCAACCGCTGACGGTGACCGTTTCGATTCCGCCATTGGCGGGTATTATAGCGCCTTTATTAGCACCAGAGGACAGGCTCGTTATTTTACTTAAAAATGGTGTGTCACCGCATGGGTTTCAATTAAAACCGTCGCACGTCAAAGCGCTGCAAGAGAGTGATTTAATTCTTTCGGTCGGCACGCCGGTGGACAGTTGGGTTGAGAAATCGGTGCAACGCGCCAATAAACCTGCGCTGGCGATGGCCGAGTTGAAAGGTGTGGAGCGATTGGCCTTAAGAGAGGGAGGATTGTGGGAGGATAAGCATGACCACGCACATGAACCACACGACGAGCAGATAAATAAAAATGGGCATAATCATGAAGGTGAAAATGAAGATAAACATGAACGACATGAAGAGAGTAGGTTGTTGCACGTCGAAGATCGGAATTTAGATGGCCATATCTGGATGTCTCCGTACAATGCGAAGTTGTTAATTCATGCCGTCAGTGAGCAGTTGCAGGCGCAACGCCCTGAGCAAAAACAGAGTATTCAACAGCGTACCCAGGCCTGGTTGATTCAACTAGATAAAGCAGATCAGCGTATTGCGGAGCGTTTACAAGCTGTTCAATCTGAACCTTTTCTGGTTTTGCACGATGCGTTTCAGTATTTCGAACGTCGATATGGGTTGAACGGGGCGGGCTCCATTCGATTAAATCCAGAGTTAGCGCCGAGTTTAAAGCGTGTGCAAGAATTGCGTGAGCGTGTTAAAACCGGTTACGTCACCTGTCTGTTTAAGGAGCCGCAATTTCCAGAGAAGCGCGTTTTGTCCGTTGTTTCTGGGCTGGACATTAGATTAGGAAGCCTTGACCCAATGGGCACCAGTTACTCTGTGGGGCAACCTTTTATGGCGTACGATGCTTTTTTAGAAGCCTTGGCCGAGCAGTTTTCGAGCTGCTTAAGCACACAATAAACCATTTAAGTATCGATATTCAAAGCTGGGAGTTTATGGCATGAAGCACCCTGAAATAAAGCAAGTTCAAGTAGAGCAAAGCCAAACAGAACAGCTGAAGGCAGAGCGCTCGGTCGATCTGGTCGTGACAGGCTTACCGGGAAGCGGCAAAAGCCGAGTGATTCAATCGATGTCGCGGACGGTTGATGGGGTGACCATGCCTGGTTGTTTTGAAAGTTCCGATTTAATGCTCTTGGCAGATTTGGCAGAGTCAGGGGAAATCGTTTGGCCCTATCAAACGCTGTGTGTTATTGATGTGCGCACACCGCTGGTTGTTGGTCCTGACGATTGGCTGGCAGAGTGGTTGCAGCAAATGTTACTGAATGCTGACGGGATTGTGTTCACTTTTCTAGAAGGTGCGTCTTTAAACGACCAGGCCTGGTGGAGTAAATGGGTGGGATTGCATGCGAGTCATTTACCCATTGTGCGGTGGCTAAATCAGCGTTTTCCTGACCATTGGCAAGGTTTTCCACTCAAAGAGGTTGCTTCATCTTTTACAAATAATAAGTTGACGACAGCCCGCAACCCTTTGCAGACCTTTGAGTTTAATGTCGGCCGAATCAGTTGGGATCACCTGTTGTTTGGTTTAGACAGTTCCAAGCAGAATCTTGGTATGAAAATTGTTCGGGTTAAGGGTGTGGTGCAAACTCTGGAGTATGAAAACAGAGTGGCGATCGAGGGCACGGCAACTCGCTGGGAGTTGTTTGCAGCCGACGAAGCGACTCTACTGCCTGAAGAGGTAGGGCGAATACAAATTCAAGGCATGAATCTTAATCAGGTCTGGTTGGCTGAATTGATTCAGGCGAGTTTGGCCTAGGAATGACCGAGCTGCTGTGCCTAGCGGCTTTTAGCTTTTATGGGTTTTGGCTGAGTAGCAAGTGTGCACACTGGAGATTTAAGCTGAGCCACTGAGCTTGGACCACGGAGCAATAAAGCATTTATAATTTAATGTTTAAAGCGGGAGGAGAGATCCAGTCTAGCCCTTTTTTTCCTCTCCGCACATAGACATTTGAGGAATAACCTACTAAAATAGTATGATATTAAAATTTAGGTGATTAAGTGCATGAGCAAATCCTCGCAAATAACAGAATTAACCCCTCCCTTGACCGCATATCAGGATGTTAATGACATTCTGGACAAGAGCAGTCGAAGCTATAAGGAAGGGTTTTTTACCACCACGACCGTAGAGACCTTTGAAAAAGGGCTGAACGAAGCGACGGTGCGTGCAATTTCTGCTAAAAAGAATGAACCGCAGTGGATGCTTGATTTCCGCCTGAAGGCCTTTGAACATTGGTTGACCCTAGAAGAACCACATTGGGCGAAGATGAATTACACGCCTCTTGACTATCAAGATTACAGCTACTATTCAGCCCCCGAGTGCGGTGCCTGTGACATCAGCGGCGAAGACCAAATTGACCCAGAAGTGGTAAAAGCATTTGCTGAGCTAGGCGTGCCATTGACCGGTGAAGGTTCTAATGTGGCTGTAGACGCGATTTTTGACTCGATCTCCGTCTCGACGACCAAACGTGAAGACTTGCTTGAACTGGGCATTATTTTCTGCTCATTCTCTGAAGCAGTGCATGATTACCCAGAATTAGTGCAGAAGTATATGGGCACAGTTGTGCCGTATCACGACAACTTTTTTGCAGCACTCAACTCTGCGGTCGCGTCCGACGGTACTTTTGTTTACATCCCCGAAAACGTGCGTTGTCCAATCGACCTCTCAACTTACTTCCGAATTAATGAAGCCAAAACCGGTCAGTTTGAACGAACCATTGTCGTCGCCGAGAAGGGCAGTTATGTCAGCTATTTAGAAGGGTGTTCAGCGCCTGCACGAGACACCTACCAGTTGCACGCAGCAGTCGTTGAAGTGATCGTGATGGAGGACGCCGAGGTTAAGTATTCGACTGTACAGAATTGGTATCCTGGTGACTATGACACAGAAGGCGGAATTCTAAACTTCGTCACCAAGCGTGGTATTTGTGAAGGCAAAAACTCGAAACTCTCTTGGACGCAGGCCGAAACCGGTTCTGCAATCACGTGGAAGTACCCTAGCTGTATTCTAAAAGGCGACAACTCCATTGGCGAATTCTATTCCGTAGCTTTGACCAACCGTCGTCAACAAGCCGACACGGGTACCAAGATGATTCACATTGGTAAAAACACCAGCAGCACCATTATCTCTAAAGGACTGTCGGCAGGGCACAGTGAAAACACTTACCGCGGTTTAGTGAAAATACTGCCAAGCGCCGAGGGTGCACGCAACTTTACACAGTGCGATTCAATGCTGATTGGTGACCAATGCGGAGCACATACCTTTCCCTACATTGAGGTAGAAAATGCCACAGCTCAAGTTGAACATGAGGCAACGACGTCGCGCATTGGTGAAGACCAGCTGTTTTACTGTAAGCAGCGCGGTATCAGTGAGCAGGATGCGATTTCGATGATTGTGAACGGCTTCTGTAAAGATGTATTAAGCGAATTGCCATTAGAGTTTGCACAAGAAGCAGAAGAGTTGTTGTCCATTAGCTTGGAAGGCTCAGTCGGTTAGTCAATTATCGCTTATCGGTTAATTTATATAATGAAAGTAATCGACAGTGAATTTAACAGTGCGTGACAGCACGAGACTTAAAATGAGTCATGCGATGGAACTCCCATTTTCTAGAAATTTAAAAAAGAAGTGAATTATGTTATTAAATGTTAAAAACCTTCAAGCCCAAGTGGATGATAAGCAAATTCTAAACGGTTTAAACCTGACTGTTAAAGCGGGCGAGGTGCACGCCATTATGGGGCCAAACGGCTCAGGTAAAAGTACCTTAGCCAGCGTTTTAGCAGGGCGCGATGAATATGAAGTCACCGGCGGAAGTGTTGAGTTTGATGGTGAAGATCTATTGGAACTCGCCCCAGACGAGCGTGCTCGTAAAGGGTTGTTTTTGGCGTTTCAGTACCCAGTTGAAATTCCAGGTGTGAGCAATAAACTGTTTATGCAGACAGCGCTAAACGGTGTTCGTGCAGAACGTGGTTTGCCGGCGTTGGATATGTTTGATTTTGATGAGTACGCCAAAGACAAAGGTGCACTTTTAGAGATGCGCGACGACTTATTAGAGCGTTCAGTCAACGTAGGCTTTTCTGGTGGGGAGAAAAAACGTAACGACATTTTTCAGATGGCACTTTTGGAACCGAAACTCTGTATTTTAGATGAAACGGATTCCGGATTAGACATCGACGCCTTGCGCTTGGTGGCAAACGGCATTAATACCTTGCGCACTCCGGAGCGTGGTTTTATAGTTGTCACGCACTACCAGCGTCT
>CAZVPH010000125.1:0-5761 GCA_964628125.1 uncultured Thiosulfatimonas sp.
AGGTAATCAAAGGTTTTTTTGCCATCCATCTGATCCAAATAACGGTCGTGATAGGCCCTGAAAAAATGGCGTTTAAAGTAGATTAAGACCCCTAAACCAAGCGCTAAAAAACTCATCAGCAGTGGGATGTTAAAACCGTGCCAAATCGATAAACTGTAGTCGGGTGGCGTGGCTTGCAAGGTATCGGCCACCGCCACCGCCAAAATAGGCGCGACTGTAAACATAGGCAGTATGCCGACGGCCAAACAGACCACCACTAAGACATCGACCGGAATTCTCATAATACGCCCCGGTTCATGGGGTGTTTTTGGTAAGTTGACGGGTTTGCCATTAAAAAAGACATCATGGATAAAGCGCAGAGAGTAGGCAACTGAAAAGGCAGCCGCCACCGTCACTAAAACCGGCACCATCCAAGAAATAAACTGTGCATTGGAGGCGGTTAAAGCTTGTTCAAAGAACATTTCTTTACTTAAAAAGCCGTTTAACAGTGGTACACCGGCCATAGCCGCTGCCGCAATCATCGCTAAAACCGCAGTATGTGGCATATATTTTAGTAAACCATTCAGCCTGCGCATATCCCGCGTGCCGGTTTCATGGTCAATAATTCCGGCGACCATAAACAGAGCCGCTTTAAAGGTTGCGTGGTTAATAATATGAAAAATAGCCGCGACCGCCGCCATTTTAGTTCCAAAGCCAAACAAGAGGGTAATCAGGCCTAAATGGCTTAAGGTTGAGTAGGCAAGCAGCCCTTTTAAATCATCTTTAAACAGCGCAGTGTAAGCGCCAATAATAAAGGTTAACATCCCCGCAGTGCCGACAATCCAGGTCCATTCAGGGGTGCCAGAGAGAACTGGGAAGAAACGTGCTAACAGAAAGATTCCCGCTTTAACCATGGTGGCTGAGTGCAAATAGGCAGATACTGGCGTGGGTGCGCCCATCGCATGTGGCAGCCAGAAATGGAAGGGAAATTGAGCCGATTTTGTAAAAACGCCCAGTAATACTAGAAGCAGTATCGGAATATAGAGTTCGTGTTCACGCAGCAGATCGCCCGAGGCTAACACATCTGTTAAGTTATAACTGCCGACGACATTGCCGATTAAAAGCACACCGGCCAAGAGCGCTAAGCCGCCCGCACCGGTAATTGCCAACGCCATACGTGCGCCTTGACGCGCATAATCTCGTTCTTGCCAGTAACTGATCAGTAAGAAAGAAGTCAGCGAGGTCAGCTCCCAAAACACCACCATTTGTAATAGGTTTTCGGAGAGCACAATGCCCAGCATTGAGCCCATAAACATCAGTAAATAAGCAAAAAACCGACCCATTGAATCTTTAGGAGAGAGGTAATAACGCGCGTAAATAATGACGAGCAGACCGATGATTAAAATCAGCAATGCAAACAACAGCGCCAAGCCATCCAAACGGAATGCAAACTCTAAACCAATGGCTGGAATCCATGACCAGGATTGAACCAATGTTTCGCCACCAAAAACGGTTGCAATATTTGGCGATAAAAACAGCAACGCTAAAACGGTCACCCCTGCGGCAGACCAAGCGGATGCATAGCGGTTGAATTTTGCCACCCATGCGACAAAAATGGCGCCAAAAAAAGGCAGTAACGCCACAATAGGAAGGTTTATAGCAAGAAGTGTCGACATAATGAGTGCAATTTTAAAGTAACTTGGTGAAAGGCGTAAGAGTACCATATTTATGAGGTTTTTTACAGCAAAGTCGTGTCGTTATGATTGAATCTAAAGGTCATATTAAATTTAAACTAGATAAAAACTTAGGTTTTACCCTGGTATATTAAGATGGATTTTAAGATGCTGTTCAATACATAAAAGTAATCAAAAGAGAGAGTGATGAGTTTTCCAGTGGTGTGTATATTGATGTTTGGTTTGTTTATTTATCAACCGATAAGCAGTGCGCACGCTCAATCCCAGGTTCACGCTAAATCGCAACCTAGTGCGCACTCTAAAACGGTCGTTGGTTGGTTAGAACCGGTCAGTATTCAGTTTGAATCAGGAGCGTTGGTTGTTCAAGCCAAAATTGACAGTGGCGCCGATCACTCATCACTTCACGCCAAAAACATCCAGGGTTTTACTAAAAACGACCAGGCCTGGTTACGGTTTACCACTGTGCAACAGCGCATGGTAGAAGCGCCTATTTTTAGAGAAACCAAAATTAAAACGAAACGGGGAGGGTTGCAAGCACGTCCGGTGATCTTGCTCAACACCTGTTTAGCGGGTTTAACTCGGTCAATTGAAGTGAACTTAATCGACCGATCTAAGTTCTCAACGCCAATGTTAATAGGGCGCTCTGCACTCTCTGGTTTTGTAATTGATCCGACTAAAAATAATCCGACGTCTCAAATTAGCTGTCAACCAAAGTAAAAATCACACGGATTTTTTGCAAACATTTGGTTCATTAGACAGGTTTTGATTAGGATCCCAAAAGACCGCCATTCCAGTGATACTTGTACTGCTTGTTTATTGCAAATGCTACGATCACGGTTAGCGTATTTTTTGGGTAATACCCTTTATTCAATAGTGCTCAAACTTTACGACTGGCTTGATTTTCGGTGTTGTGACCATTACTTTTTTAAATATTAGAGGCTGTTTATGAGAAAGATATTTGAAACAATTACCTCCATGAGCTATCTATTCTCGGCAATTATTCTTTTTGGAATGGCTTTGATGATCATGGGGTGGTCGGTTTATGAAGTGGTGATGCACTTCAATGTCGAGGTTTTATATGATGGAGAATTTATTTCTATCATGTTGCAATCTGTCGGTGCGATCGTAATTGCCATTGCCATTATTGATGTGGCTAAATACATAATTGAAGAGGGTGTTTACAGTAATAAAGAGCTTCGTTCAGCCGTTGAGGCTCGTCAAGCGATGACTAAAATTATTGTTATTATCTCTATTGCGGTAAGTATTGAAGGTTTGGTTTATATCTTTAAAGCAGGCACGCAAGACCTTACGTTATTGCTTTACCCCGCAGGTTTGTTATTAGTATCCATTCTGTTGGTTGTCGGTTTGGGGATTTTTCAGAAACTGAGTATCGAGGTGGAAACCTCTGAATTGGGTAAAGAGAAGAAGATAAGGCAAAATAACGAAAATGACGCGTAATGTTTGTTTAAACCCTACCAGGCCTGGTAGGGTTTAAACCGGTTGTATTAATGACTAAAAAGCCAAGACAGTTGTAAAGTTTACTCTGCCGCCTTCTCTGCCATTAACTCTTTGTAGATGTGTCGTGCATTGGCTTCGGCCAGTTGGTCGAATACTGGGCGGTCTTGGTGTTTTGACTGATCGATTTTTTCTGCCTCTTCTATCTCGCCACCTCGATCGACAATCTCTTTGACCGCGTCATACAGTTCCACAAAATAGTCATAGGTTTGACGTTTTAAGGTGGCCAAGTCAGACGGCGTGCCGTGACCAGGAATGACGGTGACATCGTCTGGAACGTACTCCATCATCGCCTCAAACGACGCGATCCACTCACCGGCATGACTGTCGTGTAACAGGCCAGGTAGGCGTTCATTAAACCCTAAGTCGCCGGTAAACAGCAGTTTACGCGATGGCACATACATACCAGTCATAGAAGGGGTGTGACCACCGCCAAAGTTAATGAGTTCAACGGTTTCACCGCCACCAACATCAATGATTTTTGAACCTTCAAAGGTGGTGAATTTATCGGTTACGTCGCGAACGGGCATTGTAATCGCCTTGCCAATAGAGAGACTCGAGCGCTCTTTGTTGTCATTAAAAATTTTGTGCCAGTTGTCGTTGACACGCTGTTCCGAGTAAAGGTTTTTGACACCGACGTCATACCAATAACTTGAACCAAAGTAGGCGTGTCGCTGATCATTTTCAACCGCAAGCCACTTTACGGGCTTGTTTGTCAGGCGTTTTATTTGCTGATGAAAACTGTACGCCACTGCAGTATTCGAACCAGAGTTATAGACAAACACTCCGTCTTTAAAGACCATGGCCGTCAAGTTGTTGTTTAGACCAAAGTTAGCGGCGGTTCCCCAAATAAAGCTGCCGACCACCATGTAAACATCGTCCATCACCTTGATCGCTTTGGGAATAGGCAACTCTTCGCCTATATAGCCCACTTGCTGCTCTACTTTCGTCACCTCTGTTGCGTAAGCGCTGATCGCTGAACTGGCGACTTTAGAGTCGTTCAGGACTTCAACTTCTTTGGCGTAGGCAGTAAATCCAGCGACATAAGGATCAACCTCGCTGCTGGCGATTGCGCTTGAAGCCAGGCTGACTAAAACAGGAATGGATAGTATCGTTTTATACAAAAGGATTTTTTTCATAAGCATGGGCTCTCTTTTAAATGAAACTAGATCGTGTTTTTAAGTCGTTGAAGGGGGCAGTGGTTATCGTCTATTTTGCGCTTCTGCGAACCGAACAAGAGTCCAACGCACTGATTCAGTATAGAGTTTTTACGTAGGATTACAAATCATGGAAGGTTAAAAAATTCGGTACCGATTAAAAAAACGTGGGGTTAAGGGGGATTATTTGGCGCTCATTAAACCCGTGATAAATGCTTTTAAACGCAGGTGGCTTTATTTTTTTTGAGGTTATTCATCTACAAGGTTGTGCGTTTAACCCGTGTATTGGTCGCGTTTTAATTTTGCGAGGTAAATTGCTCGTTTTTCAGGTGTCATAGCGGCCAACATTCTTTGAAACTTTGCTTTCTGCTGCGCGGCAAATTCTTGACTGCTTCTGTCAACAGTGGTTTTGACGCCGCGTTTTTGCAAACTTTTTCGTTCGGCGATTTTATCAATTTTCTCTTTCATGGTGGCGGCTGTAAACGGTTTTACAATGTAACCATCCACACCGGCTTGAGCGGCTTCTAAAATTTGGCTGCGTTTCTGTTCTGCGGTGATCAACATAAATGGCATATCTTTAAAATCAGGATGGCCTCGCACCAATCTTAGCAACTCAATGCCAGTCATTTCCGGCATATTCCAGTCACTGACAATAAAGTCATACTTACCTGTTTGAATCATTGGCCAGGCCTGGGAACCATCCAACGCACTGTCGATATTCAGGAAACCAAGTTCTTTGAGTAAGTTGGTCACAATTCGAATCATAGTAGAAAAGTCATCGACCACTAAAATATTTATATTCTTATCAATACCCATATTATTAACCAATTTTTAAGTGAATTTGTTTAAGCGAATCTATACATTATAAATTTACCATCTTATAAAGGGAAACTTTTACGCTAAAGACCTTTAAAACTAACGATTTACGTAAAGTTAACATGACGGTTTAAAAACCATCTGTTAATGCAGTTTAACGTAAATCAATCGTCCCTTTACGAGATCGGAATGGCGGTTTTATCGACGACTTTTCGGAGTACAAAACTGGTATGGACTCCACTGACGCCTTCAATTTGGGTGACGTGATTGAGCAGTAAGTCTTGATAAGCTTCCAAATCTTTCACCACTACTTTTAGTTGATAATCCGCCGACTGACCAGTAAGCAATAAACATTCCAACACATTTGGCAAGGCTTGTACACTGGCTTCAAAAGTCTCAAAACGCTCTTTGGTATGTTTGTCCATTGAGATGTGAATCAACGCCATCAAATCCAATCCCAATTGCTTAGCGTCCAATATGGTTCGGTAACCGACAATCAGACCAGACGCTTCAAGCGTTTTAAAACGACGCAAACAGGCAGATGGTGAAAGCCCGATCTGATCAGCAATCTCTTGGTTGCTTAAGCGACCGTTGTTTTGC
>CAZVPH010000126.1:0-5760 GCA_964628125.1 uncultured Thiosulfatimonas sp.
GCTGAAAATTTTACACCCCAACAGATCATCGAAACTCTCGACAAAAGCCAGATCGCCTATGCCGTAGTGTCGAGTACGCCGAACGAGGGGACACAGGCACTGTATCAAATAGCCCCGCAACGGATTATTCCTTTTTTAGGATTGTATCAAACCTTGCGTGATAAACGTGATTGGATGTGGAACGACCGCGTGGTGCCGTTGGCTAAAGAGGCCTTGAAACAAGGCGTTTATCGCGGCATTGGTGAATTGCATATATTCGCCAAAGATCGTAAAAGTCCAGTGCTGAAAGAAATTGTTGAATTGGCCAGTGCGAGCAATTTGATGTTACAAGTGCATGGTGACGCAGAGGTTTTGGATGAGATATTTGCGATAGCGCCAGACGTGACAGTGCTGTGGGCGCACTTAGGAACACGACCCGAAGCCGCATTCTTACGCGAAGTTTTAGAGCGTCACCCAGACCATTTGTACATTGACACCACGGTTCGAGATCGCCAGCTTTTGGGTGAAGAGGGTGTGTTGTCTGATGAGTGGCGAACGCTGTTTATCGATTATCAAGATCGTTTCACGGTCGGCGTTGACACCTTCAGTGTGAACCGTTGGAATACCTTTGATAAGGTGACGCAGGACATTCGCCGTTGGTTGGCACAGTTACCCGAGCCTGTCGCGCACAAGTTGGCGTATGGCAATGCACATGGCTTGTTCTTTCCGAAAACTGAACACTCGGAGTCGGTGCTAAAGAAGTAACCAGGCCTGGTCAAAGTTTAGAGTTCGCAAAACCTATAAAGCGACTAGGGTAATTGTCGCTTAATACTAGGGTGTGTTACTAAAATCTGTTAACGGCAAGCCGTTGTAAAAGCATGCATAAAAAAAGCCCCGAATAACTCTGTTATTTGGGGCTTTTTTGTGACGCTCGTTTGAGGGACTTAAACAAGGCAGAAATAGAACAGTGGTTCGTAAGGCTTGTTAGTGAGTTTGCCCGTTATTTAAGGCAGGACAAAACCGATGTTTTCATGAACGGTTCTAAGCGTTTTTTGTGCTTGTTCACGCGCCGTTGCCGCGCCTTGTTTTAAAATCCCTCTAAGCACGGCTTCATCCTGGCGCAGTTCGTAGTAACGCGTTTGCATTGGCGATAGATAGTCCACCACCAGTTCGCCAAGCTCAACTTTCAGGTGGCCGTACATCTTGCCCTCAAAGTTCTTAACAACGTCTTCTATGGGTAAACCGCTGATGACCGAGTAGATGGTCAGCAGGTTGGAGACACCAGGCTTGTTTTCTAAGTCGTAATGAATCTCGGCGCCGGAATCGGTGGTCGCTTTTTTGAATTTTTTTAGAATGGTTTTTGGGTCATCCAGCAGGCCAATAAAGTTGCCGGTGTTGTCGTCGGATTTAGACATTTTAGAGAGCGGATCCTGCAAACTCATAATGCGTCCACCAGCCGTCGTGGGAGCGATAAACGGCTCAGGAACTTTAAAAATTTCTTTTTCAAAGCGGTTGTTATACCGAGTGGCCAAGTCGCGCGCCAGCTCTAAATGTTGTTTTTGATCGGCACCGACGGGCACCATTTCGGTCTGATAGAGCAAAATGTCCGCGGCCAT
Organism: uncultured Thiosulfatimonas sp.; assembly: GCA_964628125.1. GTDB lineage: Bacteria > Pseudomonadota > Gammaproteobacteria > Thiomicrospirales > Thiomicrospiraceae > Thiomicrorhabdus. Next base: position 1,596 of record CAZVPH010000126.1, read on the forward strand.
TAACACCGGGTAATCGTACAGTCCGACGTTAATGTTTTGCGAATGTTTTTGCGATTTGTCTTTAAACTGAGTCATACGGTTCAGCTCGCCCATGTAGGTTGAGCAGTTTAAAATCCACGCCAGTTCCGAGTGTTCTGGAACGTGTGACTGGATGAAAACCGTGCTTTTATTAGGGTCGATGCCGGCCGCTAAGTAGAGTGCAACAAAATCCAAGCTGCGTTTTAATAGGGTTTTTGGGTCTTGTTCAACGGTAATAGCGTGCATATTCACCAGTGAAAAAAGACAGTTGTAGTCATCCTGCATGGAGACCCAGTTTTTAATTGAGCCGATGTAGTTGCCCAGCATAAGGTCGCCAGAAGGTTGAATACCGCTGAATAAAGTGGGTTTGCTGTTGCTCATATTGGATTCTTTTTGATGTGTTTAAGATGCTCGCTATTTTCGCACTTTCTAAGCTGAATAACCAGTCAGACCGGCGATAAGCTGTAATGCTGTGGCGGATAGATTTACCTAGGCGTCATTCACAAGCTTTATTGCACGTGATTTGGGTACGGTTTATAAAGTCTTGGATCGTTTCTGCGGAATAACCGATTAGGAACGCTAAAAAATGGCTTAAAACAATGAAAAACAACTTAAAACGATTCTAAACTTAGGGAATGCGTTGAAGTCTGAGTAAAAAGCGCTAAAATGGACGATTCCTTAATGATAAAAAACTGAACATACTCTATGCGACGAATTATTCGTAAAATCTCTTCTTATTTCACCCCTCCCAAAAAATCAACGCTCCCCGTTTACGGTGACGAGCCGTTAGTGCTGACGCGCGATGAACACAATATCTCTAGAAGTTATTTGGATAAATCCGCCCTGGATGTTCTGTATGGTTTTAAACGCTCTGGTTACGAAGCCCACCTAGTCGGTGGCTGTGTCCGTGACCTGTTGTTAGGCTTGGAGCCTAAGGACTTTGATATTGTGACCGACGCTGAGCCGGACGAAGTCAAGCAGGTGTTTAAACAGCGTTGTCAGTTGATCGGCCGCCGTTTTCGTTTGGCGCACGTTCGTTTTGGACGAACCGTGGTTGAAGTGGCGACCTTTCGTGGGCAAGGTGAAGGCAAAGGTAGTACCGAACGAAAAGACCGATTTGGACGCAATGGCAAGTTCTCAGGCACCGCGCGCGAGGTCGATGACGCCGGGCGCTTGGTGCGAGACAATGTTTACGGCACTCTGGAAGAGGACGCTTGGCGTCGAGACTTTACGGTAAATGCGCTGTATTACAATATAGAAGATTTTACAATTATTGACTACACCGGTGGCTTGGACGACATAGACGCTGGGCAGATGCGCTTAATCGGTGATCCAGAAACGCGTTACCGTGAAGATCCTGTGAGAATGATTCGAGCGATTCGATTTGCAGCCAAGCTGGGCTTCAAGATTGAAAAACATACCGAAGCGCCATTAATTGAATTAGCACCTCTGCTGCGCGATGTGTCGCATGCGAGAATGTTTGAAGAGGTTTTAAAGCTGTTTCACAGCGGTGTTGCAGTTCAGGTGTTTGAGAAGCTGCGCCATTATCATATGTTTGAGCATCTGTTTCCGTTAACCGATCAGATCCTGCGTGAACAGAAAGAGGGGTTTCCAAGAATGCTGGTGATCGAAGCGCTGAAAAGTACCGACAGCCGCATTCGTGAAGGCAAGACGGTTAACCCTTCGTTTCTATTTGCCGCGCTCTTATGGGAGCCGATGGTGCAGCGAAAAGAGGTGCATTTAGAGTCCGGCATGCATCATCAAGATGCACTGTTCGCAGCCGCCAATGATGTCATTGAACAGCAAATTAGAAGTACGGCGATTCCTAAACGTTTTACAGCGCAAATTCGAGAGATCTGGATCTACCAATACCGCCTGCCAAACCGTCAAGGTGATCGTGCTCAAAAACTAAGAGAGCATCCGCGTTTTAGGGCGGCGTATGACTTTATGGGCATTCGTGCCGCGGCTGGTGAAACCGAGTTGCAAGAGATTTTTGATTGGTGGACGGAGTACCAAGAAAAAGATCCGGTTGATCAAGTGGCGTTTGCTAATTCGCTTCAACGACCTGAGCGTCAAAAAAAACCGCGCAGCAACCGTAATTTTTACCGTAAACGCAGTCAGTCCAATCGTCCGCGCAGCGCGGATTAATAGCACGAATGAAAAACAGTGAGCGCCTGACCATGACAACGACAGCACCACTAGCGACCGTCTACATTGGTTTGGGAAGCAATCTTGAGAACCCAGTTTTTCAAATACAGATTGCACTGAAACAGCTGCAAACATTGCCGGAAATCAGCTTTATTGAGTGCTCTCAGTCCTACGGATCAACCCCCTTAGGGCCTGAAGATCAGCCTGATTTTGTAAACGCGGTCTGTCGATTAAAGACATCGTTATCGCCTAGAGAGTTGTTAGTGGCTCTGCAAAAAATTGAGTTTGAGCAAGGCCGGATTAAACGCCGTCATTGGGGCGAGCGTTTAATTGATTTAGACATTCTTCAGTATAACGACATTGAGATGAGCAGCGCCGACCTGACCATTCCTCATGCGGAAATGGCGAAGCGGGATTTTGTATTGATTCCCCTGGCTGAACTTTCACCAGGCCTGGTGATTCCTGGGTTAGGGACGGTTGAGAGTTTGATTGCAGGTTTAGAAAGTTCGTATCTAAAGTCTTTAACGCCTAAGCCAACCGCTTATGAATAGTCTGGAGACTCTTCCACGCTAACCTTTTAAAAAAAACGTCTAAATCAAAATCATAAGCAGGACTTTTAAATGCATCGTTGAAGGTTGGACAACGTCAGAGCCAAACACTTTTTAGATAATGTTTTTTAGAGTAACATCGCGCCACTCCTTCATTTTAATCAGCTCATCCATCGACTCATTTAATTATTTAATCATCTAATATTAGGCGGTTCTTTCATGCGTAAATCCCTCTCACAATTAAAGAAAATGCAGCAAGCCGGTGAAGCCATAGCCTGCTTAACCGCTTACGACGCCACCTACGCGTATTGGTTAGGCCAAGCGGGAGTGGATGTCATTCTGGTTGGTGATTCACTGGGCATGGTGGTGCAAGGACACGCCACCACGCTGGCGGTCACGGTGGATGAGATGGTTTACCATACGCAAATGGTACAGCGAGGCAATGACCAGGCCTGGTGCATTGCGGATCTACCGTTCATGTCAGATGCGACGCTTGAAAGAGCGCTTGAAACCGCTGCGCGCCTCATGAAAGAGGGCGGTGCCAATATGGTCAAGTTAGAAGGTGGCCAGCGCATTGTACCAACGGTTACAGCCTTGTCGCAGTTGGGGATTCCGGTGTGCGGCCACTTAGGGTTATTGCCGCAATCGGTTGAAAAATATGGGTACAAGGTCCAAGGGCGCGATGAAGGTTCGGCGGCACAGTTGCTAGCCGATGCGTTAGCGTTGCAAGCCGCAGGCGCAGAGATGCTGGTCTTAGAGTGTGTGCCGTCTACCTTAGCGAAAAAGATTACCTCAAAGTTGACGATTCCCGTGATTGGCATTGGTTCGGGTTCTGGCACCAGTGGGCAGGTATTGGTGTTGCAGGATGTTTTAGGCATCACCGTAGGCACCACACCTAAATTCTCAAAAAACTTTTTAGCACAGTCCGACTCAATACAGAGTGCATTACAAAGTTATGTGGCTGAGGTAAAGTCAGGCCACTTTCCAACGCCTAGCCACGAGATGGGGTGAGTGACCATGCAAGTTTTTGAACGCGTAGCCGAGCTGAGAGAGCAGGTTTTAAAGTGGAAAGCGCAAGGGCTAAAAGTCGGTTTTGTCGCAACCATGGGCAATCTGCACGCTGGGCATTTAAGTCTGGTGAGTCAGTTACAGGGCCAGTTACAAAGCCAATGCGATAAGGTTGTGGTCAGTATTTTTGTCAATCCAACTCAGTTTGGACCCAATGAAGATTTTGATCGTTACCCGCGCACTTTCCAAGAGGATCAACGGCGTTTAAATAGCGTGAACGTCGACGCTATTTTTGTACCGTCCGTTGCCGAAATCTATCCTCAGGGCGTGTTGCAAACCACGGTTTCTGTGCCGGATAGGTTAACCGGCTTATGGGAAGGTGCCACCAGGCCTGGCCACTTTGATGGTGTCAGCACGGTGGTGATGAAGTTGCTGAATATGGT
>CAZVPH010000127.1:0-5732 GCA_964628125.1 uncultured Thiosulfatimonas sp.
AGAGACCTTCGTCCATAGTAAAGCGCTCGCGACTCCAGTCAGGAGAAGCGCCCATACGGCGCAGCTGTTGGGTAATGGTGCCGCCGGACTCTTCTTTCCACTCCCAAATTTTTTCAATAAATTGGTCGCGTCCAAGATCGTGACGGCTCAAGCCTTCTGCGGCGAGCTGACGTTCAACGACCATTTGAGTGGCGATACCGGCGTGATCTGTGCCCGGTTGCCAAAGAGTGTCATGGCCTTTCATGCGGTGATAACGGATCAGCGTGTCCATAATGGTGTCTTGAAACGCGTGTCCCATGTGCAGGCTTCCGGTCACGTTGGGCGGAGGGATCATGATTGAATAGGGGGTTGAATCGTCATTCTTCGGCTTGAAGTAGCCCTTGCTTTCCCAGGTTTGATACCACTTTGTTTCAATTGTATTTGGATCGAAATGCTTTTCCATAGGGCTCGTAATCTACTCATAAATTTAAAAATAATAACCCGAAGATTATAACAATGACCTGTGCAGAAGTCTTTAGCTGTCATGGATAAAAGCGTCGATAATGTCCGCAAACAGGACTTCATTATGAAGAGAGAGGATTGGGAGCTGGGTAAATTGTGGACGCGCTGTTTATAGAGTTCGAGCAGAAAGACAGAGAGTGCTGATTTGGATGCTTGTACGCAGACGGTGAAAATGCGTTACGAGGCGTTCAATCAATAAATTGGAAGGTAAGCGAAGAGAGTGAAGTTAGTAAAAGCGTATGACCAGGCCTGGTCATACGCTTTCGTACGATTTATTTGACCAAGGTTTTATTTAAGTGCCAAGAAGCTGCAGAACCGATGACTTGGATTGATTGCCTTGCGACATGAGCGCGATGGAACTTTCGTTGAGGATATTCAAGCGAGATTGTTCTGCGGAGGCGCGTGCAATGTCCGTATCGTTCAGCTGGCTTCGCGTGGACAAGGTGTTTACATTTTGGTTTTGCAGGTTGTCTATGGCGCTGCTTAGACTATTTTGTTGCGCGCCAAATTGACTGCGTGCGTTGCCAACTTGTTCAAGCGCAAGCCCAATCCCTTCCAACGCAAGCGTAGCGCTGGCAGGGTTACTGATGTTTAACCCGCCCAAATTTAAACCGTCGGCTGTTAAGTTGGGCAGGCTTAATAAAGCGCTGCTGGTGTCTCCTAGAGCAATCTCAAGGTTGGTGGCATCACCATTAAGGTCGCCGCTCAAGAGAACTTCGCCATTAAACTGAGTACCTTCAGAAATCTGGTTAATACTTTCTAGGCTTTGCTGGAATTCTTGGTTGAGCGCACTTCGCTGGCCAGAACTTAAAGTCCCATTCATGGATTGGAGGCTCAGCTCGTTCATGCGTTGTAAAGAGTAAGCGATCGCCTCACTGGCGCCATCGGCGGTTTGCAATAAACCAATGCCACTGTTCGCATTTCGTGATGCGACGTCTTGTGCGTCTGCCTGCGTAGATAAAGCCGTTATAATGGCTAAGGTGGCTGGGTTATCGGCGGCTTGGTTCACTTGCGAACCACTCGTCAATCGTTCATTGACAGAGTTAAGGCTATTCGCACTGTTCGTATTGTTGGACAGGGAGGAGTTGTTGAGAGTACTGTTAAGAGTATTGTAAGCACTGACGTCCATGTTAGAATCCTCTAGTCATTAAATTTATGGGTTAATGTTACCCCTTTTTAAGCTTTAAGGAAAGAAAATGTCTTGTTGTTCAGGAGGTTACTGTAATTTTAAGTTTGAAGCGGGGCCGCCTTTGGTCGATAATTCGGTGTCCAGTTTAAACGCGGTTTATCAGTTTTTACCTTATGGAACCATCTTGGAAGAGGGTGAGGTGATCCGCATTTGGATGGAGTCCGGGCAGACCAAAGTGGTGACCATTGAGAAGAAAATCCCATTGGTGTTTACCGCAACCGGGCCTGAGCCTAAAGTCAGCGATGTCAGCGATGCGCCTCTGCCCTGGCAGATCATTGCGTTGGACAGCGGGATTGAATACGAGACATTAATCGATTGGGAACATCATCCACTCTACAATCCTGAAGAGCCCTCGGTTCTGTTGCGGTTTAAGCATCCCATGGTGGTCAAGCCGACGCTTAAAATGTGGTTTTTAAAGCTGCTGTATAAAATACGCACTTTGTAACAACTTGTATTTGAAGAGTATGTAAGTGACCAGGCCTGGTCATTTAAAAACAGGCTGTTTAGTGCGTAACGCGTCTGCTGCATAACTTTCGCTGCATCACTTACTGCATCACAAACCGTTCTAAGTAAACCGCTTCCAGCAAGTCGGGGAACAGTCGGTGTTGCTCTAGAATGTTACGGGCAACGGTCATTAATTCTTCTCGTAATTCGTCCGAACCTGTGGGCGTGGTCAGTTGTGAATAGGTCTGGTTTCGCAACAAGCGGTCAATGTCATTTTTAAGAATGGGTCGTAAATGCTCCATCTCGGTTTCGACCAATTGTGGGTAGTAAGACATAAATTTTAAATCAATCGCTAAAAACTTCGCCTTACCTTCGCCTCTAAAATTCACCACTATTTTTTCCATCGAAAAGTATTTAGGAACTTTTTCAGTCGGAGCGTCCAGTTGTTTGTATTTTGCAGGGTAGCTGATCACTTTTGAATCGTCGGCAGCAAACAGAATGGGTGAAAACGCGAGCATTGCCACACTTATCATAAAAGAGAGTGCGCTGGCGGTGAGGGAGTGTGAACTGGTTTTTTTCATGAGAATTGGCTTCTTGTTAAGAGTGCGTTGTGCAACGCATAAAAGTGAAAAAAGGTCGAAACTGTGTAGTTATGTGGCTCTTGAATTCGCACATTAAGTGTTTAGTACTTGTCTGTGTACGGCGAGATTAAAATAGACTAATCAGTCACAGGCTCGGCATGTATAAACTGACACGCTTGAGCAACATTATTGTAGCTCAAATAGAACCAAAAATAGGCGCTCTGTTTTTCCCCATCGTTGCAGAATGAAGGCTCAACGTTCTATTCTGGTGAACTCTGGATAGGCGCGCATGCCGCATTCTGATTGGTCGACACCGACGTACTCCTCCTCTTCAGTGACTCGAATTGGCGTTATCTTTTTGATGATAAACCATAAGAGTAAGCTGGTCGCAAATACCCAAGAAAAAATAACGCCAATTCCGGTAAGCTGTGCCACCAGGCTTGCGTCCGGATGAGTAAAGGTGACGGCGATTAGGCCAAAAGCGCCCGCTATGCCATGAACTGATAGCGCCCCGACGGGGTCGTCGAGTTTTAATTTAGAATCAATAAACAGAGTGGCGAACACCACTAAAACACCCGCCGCCAAACCAATTAATGTCGCCTCAAACGCGGTGGGGGTGAGAGGTTCTGCCGAAATAGCTACCAGGCCTGCCAAGGTGCCGTTAAGCATCAGAGTTAAATCGACCTTACCGAACTTAAGTTTTGACACCCATAAAGCGCCTATCGCACCTCCCGATCCCGCCAGTAAGGTGTTGACAAAAATCATGGCCACCGCATTGGCGGCGTCGACGTTGGCGATTTGCAGCGCAGAACCGCCGTTAAAACCAAACCAGCCAAACCATAGAATAAAGGTGCCCAGCGTGGCCAGCGGAAGGTTTGCCCCGGCAATCACACGGACCTCGCCGCGTTTGCCATATTTTCCATGGCGTGCGCCGAGTAAGAGTACGCCGGCTAAGGCGGCAGACGCGCCTGCAAGGTGCACCACTCCGGCGCCGGCAAAGTCTAAAAACCCTAATCTTTCTAAGAAACCATCGCCCCACACCCAGTAGCCTTGCAGCGGATAAATCACGCCGGTAAAAACGACGGCGAAGGCAAAGAACGCCATCAGCTTCATGCGCTCAGCCACCGCACCCGAGATCACCGACATCGCCATGGCCACAAAGACCACTTTGAAGAAAAAGTCAGACATATTGGCAGAGGTGGGCGCATTTTCTCCCCCGACCAAAACATCTGCGACGGTGTTGTCGGCAGAAGTGAACAGCTGTAATTCAGGGAGAAAGCTGTTGATAACCTCAACGGGGTACATAAGTTGGTAGCCGATCAACAGGTACATAATAGAGGCAATGGCAAACAGGCCGATATTTTTTGCCAAGATGTCAGTGGTGTTTTTTGAGCGAATTAAGCCAGCTTCAAGCATTGTAAAGCCCGCAGCCATCCACATCACCAGCGCACCCGACATGAGAAGAAAGAAAGTGTCCAGCGCGTAACTTAATGAGAGGGCGTGTTCCATCGTTTAACTCCTTACTTTTATAAGCAACCATAAGCGCCGGTCGTTTATCTTGTGTTACGTTATTTTGTTTAGGCCATCTTATCAAGATTATCTTATCTTAGGTCATGCTTTGGTAAGCACTCTTTTTTACCAAAAATGCTCTTAAAGAAGCCGGTGTGGATCGATTGGTGTTCTGGTGTGAAAATTCAAGAAAGGTTTTGGTTTTTAAAACATTTGATAATTGCCCGGCACGGTTTCATACTACAAGCTCAGCGATGCGTGGGCGTATAGAGCGCGTTAAAAAGAGGAAAGTGGGGATGTTGAGTATTGTGGAGTTGAGTGCTGCAAGTGTTTAAGTTTTTTAAGCGATTGCCAAAGATATTTTTGGCGCTGCTGATTCAGCTATTGGTGTTTGCGGTGCTATTTTTGGGGGTTTCACTCGCCCCTTACGTGGTGTCACCACCGTACTCTTATGCTTTGTTGGTGGTGATTCAAGGTGCCGTGGCCGCCGCCATCAGTTGCCGATTAGGCTTGCCGTGTTGGTGGCGCTGGATACAGTTTTTAATGCCGATCGGACTTTATTTTGGTCTGCTCATGGAGTTTAATCCACTGTGGGCATTGGCATTGTTTGCGCTGATTTGGCTGCTTTTTTCGAACAGTTTTACCGAAAGAGTGCCGCTTTATCTGACGAACAAAGCGACGCGTTTGGCGTTGCAACAGTGGATTAAGCCTCAAAAAAACCAACATTTTTTAGATTTAGGCTCAGGGCTGGGAGGCAATGTGGTGTCGATGGCGCAGCTGGCGAACGTCTCCCAGTCGCATGGCGTTGAAACCGCGCCGATTCCCTATCTTCTCTCTAAGCTTTACACCTTGGCGCGCGGCGGTCAAATTTTTGCCATGGATTTATGGAAAACCGATTTGAGTTACTACGACCTGGTGTATGCTTTTTTGTCTCCCGAGCCGATGGAAAAATTGTGGCAAAAGGTGCAAGAAGAGATGCTGCCCGGAACACTGTTTATCTCCAACAGTTTCGCGGTGCCAGGAGTAGAGCCGACTGAAATTTGGGCGTTGGAAGATGGGCGGCAAACGGTTCTCTATCTGTATCGTTTATAGTTGTTTATAAGTCGTTTTTAAGGCGCTTAATAAGACAAGACGACAAGTTGAGGTCCATTTAAAAAAACGACCAGGCCTGGTCGTCTTTGTGTTCTGGCGGCAACCAAATGATAAATAAGCGCCGAACAGAGACGCAAGCTTGTATTCACGCCAACGCAACACAATACCGGCAAAACTACAACAAACACTTAGCTTAAAGGATGCACGCACAATGCTTTATTCACTTGAACAGGTTCAGCACTGGAGTCCCTTTGTGACGCAGAAAATAATGCGTTTTCCAGAGCTGCAAGACCCAGCCATCTGGCAAGAAGCGTGGCAGGCGGGTGAACTTTATCAAGCGGTTTATCAACAGGTTATCTCAGCACCTGATTTAGACAGTTTAACCGCCATTCTGCGGCAAGCTCGAAATTGGCAGA
>CAZVPH010000128.1:0-5731 GCA_964628125.1 uncultured Thiosulfatimonas sp.
TGGTATTTTTCTTACCGTTGTTGATAGACAGTGGCGGAAACGCGGGGTCACAAAGCGCGACTTTAATGGTCCGAGCCTTGGCGACTGGGGATGTTATCGCAAAAGACTGGATGCGCATGCTAGGCAAAGAGATGATGGTTGCTCTGCTGCTGGGCATCAGTATGGCGGCAGCGGTTTTGTCGATTGGTTACCTTAGAGCGGGCCCCGAAATTGCCTTAGTGGTCTCTTTAACGATGGTAATTATTGTGATCGTGGGCAGTCTCATCGGAATGTTATTGCCCTTTATTCTTAATCGGCTCAAGTTTGATCCAGCGTCGGCCAGTGCCCCATTGGTGACTACCATTTGTGATGGTGCCGGTGTCCTGATTTACTTTAATATCGCCAGTGCGCTCTTAATTTTGCCGGGTCAAATGGTGTAAGGTAACAAGCGCCTTATTTTCGAGTGGGTGGTCAAGCCACACAGGCAAGACATACGAAATTTATAGATTAAAATGAGTTTAAAACGGTTGCAACGGAGTGGGCCAGCAGAAGGATTTATTGTATGGTTGATTAAAAATCAATCAAAGCGCTGTCTGTGGCCCATCTGTTTTTGGTTGGAAGTTGTTTAGGCGCGGTTTAAAATTTACTGATTTTCAGTCGGGCAGAATGTTTGCTGCATGGCATTCATCAGCTCTAAAATAGTATGGTCGCGAACGCGGCATAAGATCTTACTGCCTTCTCTACGTGAAGTGATAATCTCTTTTTCTCTTAAAATATCGATGTGTTGAGAGATATTGCTTTGCGTAGTGCCGACGCGTTTAACAATGTCCATCACCGGCAGTTCTTGCTCTCCAATGACGCATAAAATTTTAAGTCTTAAGGGGTGTCCCATCGCTTTCAGTGCTTTGGAGGCTTTTAGAATGTTTTCTTCCTTCATCCCAAAAAGAGGGTTATCTTGTTGTTCCATAATGACCTGCTATCCCTTTATTGAATTTTTAATCATTCCATTATATAAGAATATTATAAATATATTGAATTTCTAATGAAATCGAGTCATTTTGTCGCGTAAAGTTCCCTTATAATGGACGAATTATTTCATAAAATACTTGTTTTAAGTGTTCGGTATTTGAGCGTTGAACAAAAGTTTAATTAGTATGGAGAGCGGTGTGACGACATCAGGATTAAAGAAAATCATGTGGATTGGTACAGGAACGCTGTTAGGCGTGATGATTGCGCTCGGCACAACGGTTTACGCCGACCGAGAGCAGGAAACAACCTCATTAGAAGAGGCGGTACTGGCGCTACCTTTACAGGATCTCCGCGCATTTGTTGAGGTGTTCGAGCGCGTTTCACACGACTATGTTGATGCGGTCGATGATAAAAAACTGTTGGAAGGTGCGATCAGCGGCATGCTTTCTAATTTAGATCCACACTCTGCTTACTTACCGCCTGAAGAGTTCACCGAAATGCAAGAGCATACCAGTGGTGAGTTTGGAGGGCTGGGAATGGAGGTCGGCATGAAAGATGGGTTTGTTAAAATCATCTCGCCGATTGATGACACACCCGCCCAAAAAGCCGGGATTAAAGCCGGTGATCTAATCATCAAGCTAGGCAATGAACCGGTTAAAGGCAAAACACTGGGCGATGCCGTTAAAATTATGCGTGGTAAACCGGGCACGGATTTAGAGTTAACCATCGTCCGTCAAGGAGAGGACGCGCCTCTAAAAATAGTGATCACCCGTGCGATTATTAAAGTGAAGAGCGTCAAACAACGCATGTTAAAAGACGGCATTGGTTATTTACGAATCAGTCAGTTCCAGGTGAGAACAGGCGCTGACCTTACAGCAGGCCTGGCCAAACTTGAAAAAGAGAACAAAGGACCGTTGAATGGCCTCGTGTTGGACTTGCGTAACAACCCGGGCGGTGTTTTAAACGCAGCGGTTCAAGTGTCGGATGCGTTTTTGAATAAAGGCTTAATTGTCTACACCGAAGGACGAATTAAAAACTCTCAAATGCGTTTTGAAGCCGAAAAAGGCGATGTGATGGCTGGCAAGCCGATCGTCGTGTTGATTAACGAGGGGTCAGCGTCCGCATCGGAAATTGTGGCTGGCGCGTTACAGGATCAAAAACGTGCTTTGATTGCCGGGCGCACAAGCTTTGGTAAAGGTTCAGTGCAAACTTTATTACAGCTCAACAATGGCGCGGCCATTAAGGTGACCACCGCGCGTTATTTCACACCGGCGGGTCGCTCGATTCAAGCCGAAGGGATTAAGCCAGACGTTATTATTGATCTCGTCAAGGTCGAGAAAGTGGTGACGGACAGCTTAATGCGCGTCAAAGAGAGAGACTTAACCGGTCACCTGTCTAATAACAATGGCGCTGAGAAAAAGCCTGCAGCAAAAGAGAGTAAAAACTCTGAGCAGAACAAAGCGAACGAAAAATCCAAGGATAAAGCGAAAGATAAAGCTGAAAAAGAGCTGGAAGAGTTAACCGAGTTGCTAGACGAAGATTATGAGCTTAACGAGTCATTGCGCATTATTAAAGCGATGATTTTAGCGCAACAAATGCAGCAGTAAAGGCTTAGATTACCAGATGGGTAACGAAGCCTGTACCGAACGTGCCACTAAGAACCACTGCGCCTGAATTGGCACAGTGGTTTTTTTGCATTAGCCTTTATTTAATCGATTTACTAAATGGATTAACCCCCTAACTGACGAGCTAGCGTATTGCTTAAAACCCTTTATAAGAAAATATTATGACCACAACCTTAAATCCAAAACCAACCCCTTCCAAAAAAACGGTCCGCTCTACGGACAGCTTGAATATGACCGAAGAAGAGGCCGTTCACCTCCTAAAAGTGGTGTTTAGTACCTCACTGTGGAAAGGCGTGTTTGGACGTTTTAAACGTTATCAAGGCACCGATGCCGTCGCGATTCTCGCCTACACCTCGCTCATTGGAATTGTTCCGATGCTGGCGGTGATGCTGAGTCTGTTTTCGGTCTCCAGTTACTTTGAATCCTTTGAAACGGTGGTCATGGAGCATGTGGTGCGTAATCTAATGCCCAGCTCGCAGCCGCTGATAGAGGAGTATCTGATGATGTTCTCCATGCAGGCGGTTAAACTAAAAGGACCAGGCCTGGTGGTGATGTTGTTTACCACCTTAATGCTGTTGTGGAAAATTGACCAGAAGCTTAATGGGTTATGGGCGCACGGATTACGGCGCAAATGGTGGTTGAGTATTCTGAACTACCTAGGGGTTAGCCTGTTAGGGCCATTGCTACTCGGGTTAAGCTTAGTGATCAGCTCTTATGTTCTGGCGCTACCATGGTTGGCCGACACCAAACCTTGGCTTGAGAGTTTGATGTCAGGGATTCGTTTACTGCCGTTTCTTTTCAGTCTATTGGGGTTTATGGCGCTTTACAAATACGTTCTGGTCGCAAAAGTGCCGCTTAAGGTCGCCTTAGTCGGCGGCCTGTTTGCGGCGCTTCAACTCGAAGTTTTAAAGGTAGGCTTTGCCATGTATGTTAAGTGGTTCCCAACGTATGACTTGATTTATGGTGCCTTTGCGTCGGTGCCGTTCTTTTTACTCTGGCTGTATCTCATTTGGTTTATCGTGATTTGGAATGGGGCCTTAGTAGCCACCTTAACCCAAGCCTTACAAGGTAAACCAAATACGTGAGCCGGGTCTGGCGGACACTTTCATGGCCTTTGGCGCTGACAAGTGTTTTATTACTGCTGGGATTGATTGTGAGTCTTCTGTTGGGCGGTGTCTCTGTCTCGCTGCTCGATTTTATCACCGGTCTCACCGCGCAACAGTCTCTCATTTTATGGGAGATTCGACTGCCACGGCTTTTAATGACTGCAGTGGTGGGCGCCGGTCTTGCGGTGTCAGGGGTTGCACTTCAAGCGCTGTTCCGCAACCCATTGGCCGAGCCCGGGCTGATCGGATTCTCCAGCAGCGCCGCCTTTGGCGCGGTGTTCGTGATGGTATTGGGCGGTGCTCTTTGGCAGAACGTCTCTGTTTGGCAAATGAGTGCTGCTGCGTTTATGGCTGCTGCGCTGAGCACGCTGTTGTTGCACGCCATCGCCACCCGTAACGGTCATACCGATGTTGCCCTAATGCTCTTGGCTGGGGTGGCCTTTAATGCCATTGCAGGCGCAATGACCCAACTGTTAATCGCTTTTTCAGACGACAGCCAACTGCGTTCCGTGCTGTTCTGGATGATGGGATCGTTTGCCAATTTATCCTGGTCGTCGGTCGGCATTGTGCTCAGTCTCGTGACACTCTCCTTGCTGGGCTTATGGCGTTTAGTCAAACAGATGAACGCCTTCGTTTTAGGTGAAAACGTCTGTTTGCAAATGGGCTATGATCCCAAATGGTTTAAATGGCAGGTAATGGGCTTTAGTGCGTTGATGGTAGGCGCAGCGGTTTCTGTGGTTGGGGTCATCGGTTTTGTAGGCTTAGTCGTACCGCATATTATTCGTCACTGGGTTGGCGCGGATCACCGTTTGGTCCTGCCTCTAAGCGCCGTCGCCGGCGCACTCCTTTTGGTGATGGCCGACCTGTTTGCGCGCCAGCTTATTTATCCGGCCGAGTTACCCATCGGCTTGCTGATGGCCCTACTCGGTGGCCCTTTCTTTCTCATGCTGTTATTGAATAAACGTCGTAGGCTTTAAAGTGACACAAACCGATTGTATCCTTGTCAGCGGTTTAAGTTATTCCGTGCAAAAAAACCGAATGTTGCACCAAGTTGACGCCCAATTTGCGTCTGGAAAAATTCACGCGATTTTAGGGCAGAATGGCGCAGGAAAATCCACTCTGTTGCGCTGTTTAAGCAAAGAGCTTATTCCAACGGCAGGGGCTGTGCAATGGCATGGCCACCCCTTAAAAAGTTTAAGTTATGCGCAACTGGCGTTGCAACGAGGCGTGTTGTCGCAATCGGTCGAGCTGACTTTTTCGTTTACCGTCGCGCAGTTAATCCGTTTAGGCGTTGAGGTCCGTGGCGATCTGTCTGAGGAAGTTCGCAATGACGTTCATATAACTAATCGTGACGCCAATGAGCAAGCAGAGCAGGCAATGGAAGAAGTTTTGCAGGTGTGTGATCTGCAACACTTACAAGAACGCGACTATCTAACGCTCTCTGGTGGAGAGCAAAAGCGCGCCCAACTCGCCCGAGTGTTGGCGCAGATTTGGCCAATCGACGCCGAAGCGCCAGAAGCGTTTAAAGGTAAATGGTTACTGCTGGATGAGTGGACGGCCAGTCTGGACATTAAACATCAGCAACGATTAGGCCGCACTTTTAAAATGTGGGCACAGCAAGGCTTGGGCATCATTATGGTGTTGCACGACGTGGGGTTTGCTGCCCAGTTAGCCGATCACTGTTTACTGTTAAAATCGGGCCAAGTCTTTACCCAGGGCGATGTGGTCAGCTGTTTAACCGAGGCCAACTTACGTGATGCGTTAGAGATCACTGTTCAGGTAACGGCCAGCGCTTCAGGTCGGCCCGTGATTCAACCGCAGCTTGATTAATTTTGAATGCTTAACTTTCAATGTTGAATGAACACCACAAGTCCCGTCCTCCTCGGGCTCGACCCGGGGGGCATTAGTGACTAAGGGAGATTACCGGGTCGAGCGGGGTAATGACGCTAAGCAGTGAATGACGATAAGTAGTGAATGACGATAAGTAGTGGATCATTGCGAATAAAATGAAGCAATCCATGGCCAACGTCTAAACTCCGCACCTTGTTGTGA
>CAZVPH010000129.1:0-2472 GCA_964628125.1 uncultured Thiosulfatimonas sp.
ATCAAAACCTTCTTGTCGGGCGACAGCATTTTGGCGGTTTCGCCCATAAATCGTACGCCACAGACCACCAGCTGAGCGGCTTCTGACTTTGCCCCAAAGTTTGCCATCTCTAAGGAATCTGCAACGACTCCGCCTGTTTCTTCGGCTAATGCTTGCAACTCTGCGTCCACATAGTAGTGGGCGATTAGCTGCGCATTATGCTTTTTCAGCAAGGCTTTTATCTTTGTCTTAAGCCCTTCTTTTTCAACATCATTCAACCAAGGTTGTGTTTTTGCTTGGTCGGCAAGCTGTTGAATACGCACTTCTAACTGTGCAGGAATTTCAACTATTTGTTGCTTCATAGTCTCTATACCACTCACTAAATTAAATTATTTACTCGTTGATTCGAGTACTGGCTTTTTATAGCGCAGCCCTAAATCATCAAGCTGGCTGTTATCTACCAGGCCTGGTGCTGCCGTTAATAGACACGCCGCCGACTGTGTTTTAGGGAAGGCGATAACATCACGGATGGAATCGATTTTACCCAAAATCATAATCAAGCGGTCTAGCCCAAATGCCATACCGGCATGCGGAGGACAGCCGTATTTTAATGCGTCTAATAAGAAACCAAATTTCTCACGAGCTTCTTCGTCAGTAATGCCCAACATTTTAAACACGGCTGCTTGCATCTCTGTGCTATGAATACGCACCGAGCCGCCACCCACCTCTAACCCATTAATGACTAAGTCATACGCTTTAGAAAGGATTTGTTCTGGATCTTTATGGTTTAAAATTTCTTCTGTGGTCGCTTTAGGTTGCGTGAACGGATGGTGAATTGCCGTCATACGACCGGTTTTATCATCCGCTTCAAACATTGGAAAGTCGACGACCCAAACCGGTTTCCATTCGCCATTAAGCATGTTCAAATCTTCGCCAATCTTGACGCGTAAAGCGCCTAAAGCTTCATTAACGACCTTAGCCTTATCGGCACCGAAGAAAACAATATCACCATCTTCCGCACCAACACGCGTCATAATTTCCATCACTTGATCGGGGAAAAACTTAACAATGGGTGATTGCAAACCGTCGATGCCGGCCGCCAAATCATTGACCTTAACGTAGGCTAAACCTTTGGCGCCATAAATCGAAACATATTTAGTGTACTCATCAATCTCTTTACGCGAAATCGTAGCGCCGCCTGGAACTCGCAAGGCTGCAACGCGACCTTTAGGGTCTTTAGCCGGTGCTGCAAAGACTTTAAAATCGATCTCTTGCAGCAAATCTGCGACGTCGACTAACTCCATATCAATCCGTAAGTCAGGGCGGTCGATCCCAAAACGCTGAATGGCTTCAGAATAGGCCATGCGTGGGAAGGTGTAATCAAAATCAACGTCGATTGACTCTTTAAACAGGGTTTTAACCAACCCTTCCATCAATGTCATGACAGCGTCCTCTTCCATAAAAGAGGTCTCAATATCCAGTTGGGTAAACTCAGGTTGACGGTCAGCACGTAGATCCTCGTCACGGAAACAGCGCGTAATTTGGTAGTAGCGATCAAAACCGGACATCATCAACAATTGTTTAAACAGCTGCGGTGATTGTGGAAGCGCGAAGGATTTATTGATATGAGTACGGCTCGGAACCAAATAATCACGCGCCCCTTCAGGAGTTGACTTAGTCAACATCGGGGTTTCGATGTCCATAAAGTTTTGTTCGTCTAAGTAGCGACGCATGGTGCGCGTGACTCTATAACGCAGCATCATGGTTTTTTGCATCTCTTCACGGCGCAGATCAATGTAGCGGTATTTTAAACGCACCTCTTCACTGATGCTTTTATCGTCTAACTGGAATGGAATCGGCTCCGCCATACTCAACACTTCAATACTGGTTGCCACAATCTCAATTTTACCGGTCACCATATTCGGGTTAATGGTACCTTCTGTGCGTGGAATGACCTTGCCGGTAATCTGTAAAACGCACTCTGCGCGTAAACGCTCAGCTTTTTCAAATACACCCACGGCATCTGGGTTTACAACCACTTGCACCAGACCTTCACGATCTCTTAAATCGATAAAAATAACGCCGCCGTGATCGCGTCGGCGATGAACCCAACCCGCTACCGTAACAGTTTGATCAATAAATGACTCTGTGACTTGCCCACAATACTGTGTACGCATACTTTTCTAACCCTTTTAACAAATGTTGAGTGATATCGCCTTGCAGCCAGAGTCTTTGAGAACTTTATAAGTTCTTGAAAACCCTCTGACGTCAACGCTCTGACTTAAGTCAGCTTTGCGTCCCAATCTGGAACCTAAAACATAAAAAGTGCCTGGAGAACTCCACGGGCATGACCTGAACAAAAAAGCAGTAATGCACTTTCACCTGCTCTAGCCATTTCACTTATTTATGCTTTTTAACCAAAGCCCTGTTTAAAATTTAACGTTTTCATTATTGTTTGCTGTTTTTTACTGTTATCGCTCTTTTTCGGCCTCG
>CAZVPH010000129.1:2482-5708 GCA_964628125.1 uncultured Thiosulfatimonas sp.
CCGGAGTCTTTAATTGTCGCGGTCGCTTGTAACGTCGTCTCTAATGTCGCGTCTAAATTCACGGCTGGATCAGAACTTATCTCTTCCGCTTTCGGAAGACTATAAGTCTTAGCGTCTGGCACAATTACGCCGCCTGAAATGACCATTTTTAAAGCGTCATCGACGTTCATCTCTAACTCAATCACTTCATGTTTTGACACCATGATAAAAAAACCAGAGGTAGGGTTTGGCGTGGTTGGCACAAACAGGTTTACTACATCCCTCATCTCTGTTTTTTTCTGAGCTTCACCCTGGGCGGTACCCGTTTGAAAGGCAAGCGTCCATAAGCCTACGCGAGGATACTGAATTAAATAAGCTTTTTGGAACGTCTGCTCTCCCGATCCCAGCACAGCTTCAGCAATCTGTTTAACGGCTGTGTAAATCGAGCGAACTAAGGGAATACGGGATAAAAGTGATTCCCATAGCGCCACCAATCGACTGCCTAAAAAATTAGCCACCACCACGCCCGTGATCAATATTAGGCCAACAGAGAGCAACACTCCAAAGCCTGGAATATCGACTCCTAGTAGTGTTTCTGGACGATATTTATAAGGCAATAGAAGCAGGCTTCTATCAAAGAGGTCCACCAAAAACTTGATAACCGCAATCGTAACCCCTAAAGGCAACCAGATCAGCAGTCCTGCAATTAAATACCGTTTAAAATGCGACACAATAAAAACCTAATTTAATCAAGGGTGAACAAACAAACGAATTATTATAAAGGATTACGGATAATCTTTAACGGATATTTAAAAATAGACGCAAAGAAGTGCGATGGACACTGTAGAGCCAACATTAGGAGTCTTGACAAGGCCTTGCTAAAGGAGCTTTAGATAGGGGTTGAAAGCCTTTTAGTTGAAACCTTTTTTAAAAATAACACTGTAAAAAAACAATACTCAAGAGATATAAAGTCGCTTAGACGTAAAGTTCAACCGGCGGGTCATTCGCTAACCGCTTGACGAGATCGCCCTCTGTCACAATGCCGCTTACCTCATCAAAATCATCCATAATAACCAATGCTCCCGCGTCATAATCGCTCAACACCTGTGCAACGTGTCGGATATCGGTATCGCCATGAGTAGTCACCACTTGAGTCTGCATAATTTCTGCAACCACCTCTTGCTTAACCCCTTCTAATAGCCCATCTTTACTCACAATCAAGCGCCCCAGTAAGTTAATTTCAGAGCACAACCCAACTAAAAGCCCCTCTTTCACAACTGGCAGGTAGGAGATATTATGTTTTGTCATCAATAACCAAGCTTCCTCAAGACTGTTTTCGGTTGAAATTAAAACAACCGGTGAAGACATAATCTCCGCAACCTTCACCACAACTCGTCGACGTTTATTGGCTTGGTTTACGGTATAGGCGCGCAACGCCAGTCCCGAACGCTGTTGCGCCTTATTGTGTACTGGCTCACTGAACGCCGGCCTCTCTTCATCCAACAGGTCTTCAAGAGGGTTCACAGCGGCAACGGGGCCCACTTTTAAAGGCGATAGCTTTGGCTTTTCACCAATAAAACTTCTTCCTTCTGGCGCATATACAATAAACATACGTAACCTCAAATGGCCATAACGACCGGTCTTTCAATCGATCTTTTAACGTTAAACAAATACCTATCGGACAGATAACGCCTAGAGCACACGTCTACCTTACTAATCTTACTAGAAAACTCACTTTAGATTGACTATACTGACCTTCTTTTCAACGCTCAATTTAAAAGGATTAAAACTATGTCCGTACTGGTCACTAAGCAAGCTCCAGATTTTACGTCAGCAGCCGTTCTCGCAGACGGTTCAATTGTTGATAACTTCAATCTAAAAAGCCACATTGCTGGCAAATATGCGGTTGTTTTTTTCTACCCACTGGACTTCACGTTCGTTTGTCCTTCTGAAATCCTGGCCTTTGATCACCGAGTTGAGAAGTTTAAGTCCCTCAACACAGAGGTGATCGGTATTTCAGTTGACTCACAATTTACGCACAATGCATGGCGCAACACTCCAGTTGATAAAGGCGGTTTAGGGCCGGTTAAATTTCCTTTAGTTGCCGACCTAGGTGGAACCATCATGGCGGCTTATGGCATTGTCCACCCTGCGAACATTGCACTGCGCGGTGCTTTCTTAATCGACTTAAACGGCGTTGTTCGCCATCAAGTGGTCAACGACCTACCATTAGGCCGTAATGTCGATGAAATGGTTCGCATGGTAGAAGCCCTTCAGTTCCACGAAGAAGTGGGCGAAGTCTGTCCTGCTGGCTGGAATAAAGGCGACGAAGGCATGCAAGACACACCAGACGGTGTAGCAGAATACCTGAGCAAGCACTCCAACAACCTGTAAACTCTGTTTTTTTGAGCACCTATTTATTTTAGCCAAACAAACGGCTAAAATAGCGCGACTCATTCAAACCGTTCATTAAAGCCGTCGTTTTGACGGCTTTTTTTGTGGCTTTATTGTGGTTTTTCTATGATTTTTATGACTTTAATTTTTGGTCGGAGCTCTCTTTGCACGCACAGTTAAATATTTACCAACATCGTGTTAATCAAGCACTGGAAACGCGTTTAGCGCAGTTTGGCGCACAAAAAAATACGCCATTAAAGCTTGTAGAGGCCACAAAATACGCCACCTTAAACAGCGGTAAACGTCTTCGACCTGCGCTTGTTTATGCAATGGGCGATGCTCTAAATATTCCTCTAGCACAGCTCGACGCCGCCGCTTGCGCCATTGAACTGATTCACAGCTATTCACTGGTACACGATGACCTGCCCGCAATGGATGATGACAATCTGCGCAGAGGGCAGCCTACCTGCCACATTCAATACGACGAGGCCACTGCAATCCTTGTCGGCGACAGCCAACAATCGCTGGCATTTCAGATACTGGCCGAAGAGCCACTTGTCTGTGACGCACATAAAATACAGCTCATTCAACTGCTCAGCAAAGCGAGTGGCCCAAGCGGCATGATTGGCGGCCAGATGATCGATATTCAATCAGAAGGCCTTTTGCCCGAACTGGCACAATTGAAGGCGATGCACTTGATGAAAACTGGCGCTTTAATCCAAGCCGCGCTCTTAATGGGCGCTTGTCAAAGCCCAAATTACACATGTTTAGCCAAACACATAGCGAGCTTTGGCAGCGCAATCGGCCTTGCCTTTCAAGTTCAAGACGATATTTTAGACATTGAAAGCGACAC
>CAZVPH010000130.1:0-651 GCA_964628125.1 uncultured Thiosulfatimonas sp.
AAGGCATTGCCACGGCGTTTGTAAAAGAGGGCGCGACGGTGGTGATCATTGATTTAAATGCTGCGCAAGGTGAAGAGACGTTAAAAGGCTTGCAAAAGTATCAGACGGATTCGCTGTTTATTCAAGCAGATTTATCGGCCCACGACGCGCTAAAAGGCATTGTTGAGCAGGTGGTTGAGCGTTTTGGCAAGCTGGACGTATTAGTGAACAATGCCCACGGTTCTCGAATGGGATCGATTGCTGAGACCACGCGTGCGGATTTTGACCTGTCGTTTAACACCGGTTTTTATCCGACGTTTTATTTAATGCAGGCGGCATTGCCTTACCTAAAAGAGAGTCGAGGCAATATCATTAATTTTGCATCGGGTGCTGGCATTAAAGGGGATGTAAACCAGGTCAGTTATGCGGCTGCAAAAGAGGCGATTCGGGGGTTAACCCGAGTGGCGGCCAATGAGTTTGGCGAGTTTGGCATTAACGTTAATTTAATCTCGCCCATTGCCGACACGCAAGGGGTTCAAGAATGGAAAGCCGAACACCCAGAGTATTACGAACAGGTACTGGCCGGAATTCCTATGCGCAAGTTTGGTGACCCAGAAAAAGACATCGGCAGAGTGGCGGTGTTTTTAGCCAGCGAAGACAGTGACTACATAA
>CAZVPH010000130.1:661-5702 GCA_964628125.1 uncultured Thiosulfatimonas sp.
CGGGCCAAACCTTGATGGTGGATGGCGGCTCGATTAAATTAACCTGATGAGGAGGTTGCCATTAAGCTCCCCACTAGCCGTTTTGCGAACCACTGTACAAACTACTGTACAAGCTACTGTATAAGCCGCTCTATAAAAGAACTTATGAAAGAAACTCATTATGAAAATCATTACGAAAACCGCTACGAAAACCGTTAGAGAAATTACGACCAAGAGTGTTGCTAAGACGCTTGCCATAACGATTGCACAATGCGAGTTGAAAAATGCCAGTAGGGTAACGAACCTGTCCGTTGGCGTTTTGTGCCTGTTGTCTTTGAACACCGTTGCTGTTGCAGCTGAAGCGCCCAGCATGAAACCGAAGGTTGAAGTTGAGCATCGCTTTTTAAACATGACAAATTTAAAAAAAGAAGAGGGTAAGTTTGCGTTCTCTGCCAGCAAAATAAGCGTCTCCAATCTATTTGCCAGCGCGAACTATGAGCAGTGGCGCTTAGATTGGCGCGATGTCAGCAAACTGCCGGCAACCTTGAGTGATGGCATTAAAAAACCGGTCGAGGTGATGCATTCAGCCTCTTTGGGTGGCCGTTACATGGTGCGCCTAAATGAACAGCAAAGTTTGCTCTCGGGGTTGGGCGTCAGCATGACCTATGAATCGCAAACGACCGATTCGTTGAGCGTCAACGGTTACAGCATGGTGATTCATAAATTACAGAATGAGTGGTCGATTGTCTATGGCGGCACCGTCAGTTATCACCCCGTTCAATCTAGAATATTGCCCATAGCAGGCTTTAGCTACCGAATGCAAAAACCATTAGGCTGGAGTGGTACCCTGGGCTTTCCGCGCAGTTACGTCGCCTACGGTTTGTCGCCAAAGTGGCAGGTCAGCACGGGGTTGGTCTACAACACGGTATTGGCTAAACTGGCGAAGGAAAGTGTGATTCAAGCGGACGGCTACGGTGAAATTAAAGCGTGGCAGTCAGATTTAGCCATTAAATACCAGCCTGAAAAACATTGGAGCATTCAGGCGAGTCTGCGTTACTCGCCGGTGTATGAATTCACCACTTACAATGCGCGCGGCAGTCGTCAAAATACCTTTCATATGCAGCCTGCATCCGGTGCGGCGCTGAGTGCCAGTTACCAGTTTTAAACCGGGTAGATTCAAATCGTAAGTACATCGTTTAAAGGGATGGAGACGTTAATCGTCCGAGTTTAAGAGGGATTTAAAGCATGAAAACAGAGTTGAGTTTTGATTGGCGCACCACTCAAGCGGCTATTTGGCGGGGTAAAAAGGGGGTTTTGCGTCCCGTTATTGAGGTTGACCTGCTGCCGATGGCGACGCTTTTAAATATCGAGCCCCAAAAACAGGCGTTCTGTCAAAATCTAGAGCGTTTTATTCGTCAACAACCGTCTAATCATGTGTTGTTGTGGGGAGCGCGTGGCACGGGTAAATCCTCGCTGGTGAAGGCGGCTTTGCATCAGTATGCGGATCAAAATGTACGAGTGGTGGAGGTTGAGAAACAAGACATTGAAGACTTGCCCGAAATAAGTGATCTGTTGCGCGGCTTGCCGTGGCGCTTTATTGTCTATCTTGATGATCTGACGTTTGAAGCCGACGATGTGCGTTACCGTTACTTAAAGGTTTTGATGGAAGGCTCGATTGAGAAACCGCCCGAAAACATATTAATCATGGCCACCTCCAATCGTCGTCATTTAATGGCTGAGAAAATGCAGGATAATTTAGCCGGTGGGTCCTCGCCCACGGGGGAAATTCATTACGGAGATGCGGTTGAAGAGAGCCTCTCTTTAGCCGATCGATTTGGCTTGAGTTTGTCTTTTTATCGACCTAATCAACAAGCGTATTTAGAGTGTGTCGATCAGTTGTTCACCGATTACGCGGGCAATCGCGATGAGTTGCATCGACAGGCGATTAACTTTGCCACCCAGCGCGGTGGGCGAAGTGGTCGGGTTGCACAGCAATTTTATAATGGATTCTCTGAACACAACGCTGGTTAAAAACTCAGGTAGCCTAGGCATAGTCTAGGCAATCCAAGCTAGTAATACTGCCTAAATTAACGCTGTTTAAACGGGTTTTATTAAAATCACTCTATTTGAACAGGGCGGTTGCAAGCGGTTAAACCTTCCGTTTTCCGGATGAGTTAAACGCTTCGTTTGTTGAAGAGCAAGCTGTCCTACAATAAATAAAGCCTTTACAAATTCGACCAGGCCTGGTCGATTAAACTTTCTATTTTGATATAAATTTCCGAAATATTGCTCTGAACCTTCAGCGCTTTTACAGTCTTAACATTCTTTATGCATTTTTTAAAACGTTTCTAAAACCAATTCAGGTTTCATTCAAGCTCAATTTAAAGCCAACTCAAGTCATATACATATACCAAATCGTATATCAAATCTGTCTAAAAACCTTTCAGAAAAATAATTTGTAAATATAAACGATATTGATTCTCATTGGTGTTGACATCAGGGAATGAGGCGATATAATCAACGCAAATACGAATCATAATCAATAGCAATCCTGGCGGGTGATATTACCAGGCCTGGTCGATTTGAATAATATTCTTAAAAAACGTTGATAAACGAGTCCAGAAAGGTAACTTTAAAACAAGCCGTTCTGGACGAGATTTAATGACCATCAACTTGAGGATGGAAACGTATAAAACAGTGTTCGGGAGTGTGTAATGGAAAGATTAACAAACATGGTCGGCATCAAACTCAGTCAACAAACCTTGATGAAGTTATTTCGTTTAGGCGTGTTGAGTGCGGCGGATATTCAATGTTTAGACATTGAGGATCGTGACATTATTAAAAAACTTTGCTTACAAACTTGCAGTGAAAAAATGTGTGCCAAATGCGAGCATCACAATTGTTGTTCGGCACAACAGACGACGATTCACTGCGCACTCCCGACCAGTCAATACACTCAGATGCATTGAGTTTTACTGTATCTAATTTATTTAAACCACCAAACCAATAAAACAAAGCTGGCAAAACCGCTGTATAGACTTATATAGAACTGGCTTGTTTACCAAAAATAGAGGGCGTTATGCACACTAAAAAATTACCACTTAAAACCTTGCTGATCAGTCTGGCAGCAGCCTTATCGATGCCAGCGCTGGCTGAAACCAAACTGCCACGAATTGATGTCGTGAGCGGAGGGCAGCAGTCCATTAATAAGCAGCCCGGTTCCGTCGCGATTGTGAGCAAAGAAGAGCTTGAGTTGCAGCAGCCGCTCTCAACCGAAGATGCATTACGCCGTGTTGCAGGGATCAATATTAAGGGTGAAGAAGAGAGTGGTGTGGTGGTGAACTTAGGGATGCGTGGCCTGCCAGCAGACCAAACCAAAACCTTAATGCTTGAAGACGGTGTGCCGGTTGCCCCCAGTCTTTTTTTAGGCAATGGTCGTTATTACAACCCTCGAATTCAACGTATGGAAAGCATTGAAGTTTTAAAAGGTGCGTCGTCACTACGTTACGGGCCTTCGACCATTGGCGGGGTCATCAACTACAAAACCAAAACACCTGAAGACGGTGTCTCAATCAGTGGCCGTGTTGGCTCTTTTGGGTTGAGAGAGGGCACGGTTGAGTTGGGCGGCAGTTCAAAGTCAGGCGATGCGATGCTGGGGGTGTTTTACACCAAAGCCGAAAGCGACGGTTTTATGGGCAAAGGCTATAAGATGGACGATATTATGGTTAAAGCCGGTCTAGCGATGGGCGACAACCAGTGGGTGGGCGTTAAATTCAGCCACTCAGAGAACGAAGCCAATATCTCTTATCGTGGACTGTTTATCGAAGACTACAAAGCACGTAAAACCTACAATCCTGCGCCGGATGACTATTTTATAACCGAACGTAATGCGTTCGATATTAACCACGAACTCACCATTAACGACAGTGCGACCCTGCAGACGTTAGTCTATTGGAGTGAGGTCAGTCGCGATTACTGGCGTTTTGGGGTTAATAATCCCAATGCGGATTTGCCAACCACAGGACGTTGGGACTATAAAGACACTTTAAATGGCAATAACCGTTCATTTGAACGCAAAGGGGCTGAATCACGTTTGAATGTTGAGCACAATTTATTTGGCATGCGCAATGAGTCCGAAGTGGGTGTGCGGGTGATGGAAGAGACACTGAGTAATAAAAGGATTGGCGCCACCAGAGCCAATCCACGTTCAGGTACTTTGGCTTCTGATGTGTCCGAAAAAGCAACCAGCGTAGCATTTTTTGCTCAAAACCGCTTTATGGTCAACGATAAACTCGCCATCACTCCCGGTCTGCGAGTAGAGCAATACGATCAAGAGAGAGTGGATGAAAAAGACCGCTCTAAATCCGCTAAAACTTCTAACACTGAAGTCATGCCGGGGATTGGTGCAACTTACCAAGTGGCACCTATGGCTCAAGTTTATGGGGGCATTTATAAAGCGTTTGCACCGGCACAAACCGCGGATGCGCTTGATGGTTATGTTGATCAGCAGCTTGAAGCTGAGCGTTCGGTGAATATCGAAGTTGGTGTGCGTGGCGCGAATGAGCGTTTTAATTATGAAGCGACTCTTTTCCAAATGGACTTTGATAATCAAATTGAAGCCGGTAACTCGGATCCAACGTTAGCAAAACAAAATGCGGGTAAAACGTTGCATCAAGGAATTGAGTTAGCAGCAGGCTATCAATTGGGCGGTGGCTTCAGTCTAGACGGTAACGTAACCTATGTGCCAACCTCTGAATACAGATCTGGAGCACATAAAGGCAATCGTTTAACTTACTCACCTGAAGTTCTAGCGAATATCGCGTTGGGCTACACCAAGGGTGATTTGCAAGCCGAGCTCAGCGCACACTATAACGGAGAGCAGTACGGTTCAAGTGATAACCGTAAGCAGATTGATGGCACAAGTGCAGGAAATAATGACCCTTATCAAGCTGGTGGCGTTGGTGGTATCTGGGGCGGTAAGTTAAACGCTTACACCACGGTTAATCTCAGCACGCGTTACGCGGTTAATAAACAGTTGAGTGTGTTTGGTGCGGTGAAAAAC
>CAZVPH010000131.1:0-1621 GCA_964628125.1 uncultured Thiosulfatimonas sp.
CGGTTTTAATGGTTTGGTGGAGGTCGCCTCCTGCGGGGTGGAAAATCTTAAAGAATCTTTAAATGCTTTTTCAGGTTTAGATTTATCAGACATCCTTGATATAGTAGACGACCAAGAAAGAGTCGAATCAGTTGTCAAACGTTCGTTGGCCGATATTCACCTTGCGTTTGAAGAAGCGAGTCAGACGCCTGAGCACTTAATGGAGATGATCTATGCGCTTAGAGCCAGCGCGCGGATTACCGATCACATCGTAAATTTAGCGGAAAGTATTGTTTATTTGGTAGAGGGGCGGGATGTTCGCAATATGAACAGCCGAAAACTCACGGAGTTTTTAGACGGCGTGAATGAGAGTGCAGACGCAGTTGTGGGGCCTTAAGATCCACACCTTAAT
This sequence comes from uncultured Thiosulfatimonas sp., assembly GCA_964628125.1. Taxonomy (GTDB): domain Bacteria; phylum Pseudomonadota; class Gammaproteobacteria; order Thiomicrospirales; family Thiomicrospiraceae; genus Thiomicrorhabdus. The sequence continues at coordinate 392 of CAZVPH010000131.1, forward strand.
TCCACCGCTCTAAAGAACAACGAATTACCCAGCGATTGCCAAGCAACGCTCAAGTAACCACTCAAGGAACCGCAAAGATGAGCGAACAGACAATCTTGATTATTGAAGACGAGGCGGCGATTCGTGATATGTTGAAATTCACTTTAACGGCGTCAGGTTATTTGGTCCGTGAAGCCTCGGATGCGGAGGCGGGCTGGACGATCGCGCTGCACGACAAACCCGACCTTATTTTACTGGACTGGATGTTACCGGGGATGTCAGGGGTTGAGTTAGCACAAAAAATACGTCAGAACACTCAAACACAAACGTTGCCGATTATCATGCTCACTGCACGGGGTGAAGAGATGGATCAGGTCAGCGGATTTGATTCGGGGGCGGACGACTATGTGGTCAAACCTTTTTCTCCTCGTGCATTGGTTGCTCGGGTGCAGGCTGTATTACGCCGCCAACTCTCCGATCAACCGCTAACAGATCGCGTTGAATCCGGAAAAATGCAGTTGGACTTAACCAGTCATCGGTTTTACATCGACCAACATGAGCTCTCTTTAGGCCCATCGGAATTCAAACTCATCCTCTTTTTTATGACTCACCCAAATCGCGTATTTTCACGGGCACAACTGTTAGATGAAGTCTGGGGCACTCATGTGGTGGTCGAAGATCGCACGGTTGATGTCCACATCCGTCGTCTGCGCAAGTTGTTAGAACCTCACGGAGTGTCCGGTTATATACAGACCATTCGTGGCTCAGGATACCGTTTTTCCGTGACAGAGAGCGCCGACCTTGTTCTCTAATGGCGTGAAGCGAGAGCTTACTTGGATCATCGCCAGTGCGTGGGTGGTTCTGTTTATCGCTTGGCTAACAAACGCTTGGATCATCTGTTTTGCACTCTATTTAATGGCCTATATCGGTCGTCAGTTGTGGAGCATGCGTACATTCGAAAAGTGGATGAGCGGCGGCAGTCAGACAACGTTTCCGCCAGCGTCAGGTTTTTGGAGCGAATTGAGTTATCTGGTCTCTAAAAAACAGCGGGCGCTTGAAAAACACGCCGATCTCTACCTCTATCAATCCGAGCAGTTTAAAGCCGCCTCGATGCAGATTCCAGATGCGATTGTGTCGATGAATCAGACCAACGAGATTGAGTGGTTCAATACTCCGTCGGAATTCATTTTAGGGCTCGATCGACAGGCCATCGGTCGTAAGATTGAGGGTATTATTCGTCAACCCGAATTT
>CAZVPH010000131.1:1631-5685 GCA_964628125.1 uncultured Thiosulfatimonas sp.
AAGGGCTAAGCTTGAGGATATTGACAATTTCGTGAATGTATTTAATATCTGCAACAAACCGGTGACCAAGGCTCACTGATCTTAACTCGACTGCAAGGCAAGCAGCGCAGTTATGACGTTAAAATCATCCCTTATTTTGAAAGCCATAAGTTATTGGTGGTCAGAGACATTACCGAACTCTATCAGCTGGCTCAAATCCGACGTGATTTTATCGCCAATGCGTCCCATGAACTGCGCACCCCTTTAACCGTACTGAAAGGTTATTTAGAGTTAATGCAGGATCTGCCGGGTGAACATCAGGCGCTTTGGAAAACGCCTTTAGAGCACATGGAAAATCAGTCAAACCGTATGCAAGCCATTATTGAAGACCTATTAACCCTCTCCTCGATGGAAGCGGATTCCATTACGGCTGAAGCGGGTTTGATAGATGTCCCAGAGCTGCTGCAAAATATCCATATTGAGTCACAGCAGTTGGCCAGTGATGCACACCATATTACCTTTCACATTACGCCAGGGCTAAAGTTGCTGGGGCACAAAGAACCGCTTAAAAGTGTATTCATGAACTTAGTAGCGAATGCCGTGCGCTATTCTCCAGATGGAGGTGAGATAACGGTTCGTTGGTATCTGGACCAAGCGGGCGCACATTACGAAGTGAGAGATCAAGGTTTGGGTATTGCGGCTGAACACCTGGCGCGCTTAACCGAGCGATTTTATCGAGTGGACACCGACCGCTCCCGTGGGACCGGAGGCACCGGCTTAGGCTTAGCGATCGTTAAGCATGTGTTAGAGCACCATGACGCGACCCTGAATATTGAAAGCGTGAGCGGCAAAGGCAGTCTGTTTCGTTGTGACTTTCCATTAAAGTCAGCGGTGCAAACACCCTCTGTTTAAGCCGATGTTTACCTGCTTTACTTATATTTTTAGCATTAACTTAATGTAGACGCCAAGCGTTGTCAGAGGTGAGAAGGGCAAAAGCAAACCGTTGAGAAAGCTAAAAAGTTTTCGTATGCGTTTAAGAGTTACCAGGCCTGTTAACTTTAAATAAACAGCGTTGACGACGAATGCACGAAGAGTGGCATTAAAAAAGGGAGCATGAGCTCCCTTTTTTAATGCTTACCAATTGAGTCGCCTAAGAGCTTTTAAGATGCTGTTTAAGCTGCAAAAGGCGTCCTACTAATATGCCGATATACTGAAAAGGCGCGGTGCACGCATTATGGAATCATCATGCCACGAATCGCGAAGTAGATCAGTGCGGCCATGAGTGCGGAAGCGGGAACGGTAATGACCCAAGCCGCCACAATCTTTAAGAACGCAGAGCGTTTAACCAGTTCTTTCTGGTAAACCTTGTTTAAAGATTTACGTTCTTTCTTACTCAGTTCAACCTCTGCTTCTTTCTGCTTAAGTTGCGCTAACATATATTTCTTTTCGTTAATCGGCGCGTTTGCAAAGCGTCGAATGTAGGCGTTCACTTCCTCTTCATCTTCACCCATGTGGTGGTCTTTTATCTCTTGAATTGCTTTGGCGTAACTGCGTTTTAAGTATTCACGTAAAAATCCAACCCCAAAGATCCCGCCCACTGCGATGTGAGTAGAGCTGACTGGCAGACCAAGCTGCGATGCAAAGATAACTGTGATGGAGGCGGCCATTGCGACAGAATAAGCGCGCATCTGATCGAGTTCGGTAATTTCAGAGCCAACGGTACGAATCAGTTTCGGACCAAACAATAACAATCCTAAACTGATACCGATGGCACCAATCACCATAATCCAAAGAGGAATTTCAGCTCTGGCGTGCACGCCTTGTGAGTTGATGGCGTCGTTAATCGCCGCCAGCGGACCGACAGCGTTGGCGACATCGTTCGCGCCGTGGGCAAAACTTAACAGGGCAGCGGCAAAAATCAGAGGGATGGTAAACAGCGTATTGACACTGCGTTTGTTGTTTTCTAAGTAGTTGGCTTGGCGCGCAATCAGTGGACGAACAATGATGAACGCCGTCACGCCAACGCCAAAGCCAATCAACAACGCCATCTCAAAATCCACTTTCCAGATTTTACTCAACCCTTTCATGATCAGGTAGGTTGAGAAAGCCCAAGCCATAAGCGCAATTAAGAGCGGCAGCGTTCTTCTGGCGGCGGCGACCATATTGTCTTTATAAGTAATGCTGCGTTTGATCCACATTAAGAAGCCAGCAGCCACCAAACCGCCCAAGAGCGGGGAGATAACCCAACTTGCCGCGATGGAACCGACCTGTTCCCAGTTGGCAATGTCCCAACCAGCGGCGGCAATTCCCCCACCAAGAACCCCTCCCACGATGGAGTGTGTGGTGGAAACCGGTGCGCCCAAGGCGGTGGCGAGGTTGAGCCATAAAGCGGCTGCCAGTAGAGCTGCCATCATTAACCAGATAAAGGCTTGTGGGTCATCGATCAGCTCGGGATCTATGATGCCGTTTTTAATCGTTGTGACCACGTCCCCCCCGGCAATTAAAGCGCCGGCGGATTCAAAAATAGCCGCTAAAATAATGGCGCCAGTCAGTGTCAAAGCTTTAGAACCCACTGCAGGACCGACGTTGTTTGCAACGTCGTTTGCTCCAATGTTCAACGCCATATAACCGCCAATCATGGCGGCAACCACTAACTCAATGCTGATGACGCCAGAGCCATTCTGCATGCCGGATGTAAAAAGAATAATGCCAATAATGAACAAGAGTGCAACGCCAAAACGAAGCATCTCTTTACGGCCGCTTAACGCCGCCTGTTCTAAATCGCTTATATTACGAAGTTCCATATTATTTTAAACTCTACTAATTTGGGTTAGGTTCAGTTTGGGAATTGTATATAAAAACAGCCCCTCTTAAAAAGAATATTGTGTTTTTCTGCCTTTTGAACTTCCTTCTTCTGCTTTCCTTGATGAAATATTTTAAGAGGTGGATCGTCAGAAGGCTTAAGTGGCTTGTCACATTTTTGTCATATTCCTGTCAACGCAGGTTTATATGGCCGCTCTAGAATAGCCTTCGAGTTAAATGAAAGCGTTAAAACCTTTACACACCTCCTGGAGTAATACACATGAAAAAATCTAACATCGCCTTGGCACTTGCTTTAACAACCGCAGGCTTCGTTGCGCCGACGATTTCGTCTGCCAGCGGTTCAGATGCCAGATCGAACCAATCTTTAGCACCTTACCAAAAAGTCTCTGGTATTTCAGGAAATCTCTCCTCAAATGGCTCGGACACTTTAGCGAACTTAATGACCATGTGGGCAGAAGAGTTTAAACGCAACTATCCAAACGTGAATATCCAAGTGCAAGCCGCTGGTTCCTCCACAGCGCCGCCGGCGTTAACCGAGAGTACCTCGAACATCGGGCCAATGAGTCGCCAGATGAAGTCGAAAGAGATTGAGGTGTTTGAGAAAAAACACGGTTATAAACCGACCAAAATCGCAGTGGCGATTGACGCTTTAGCGGTCTATGTTCACAAAGACAATCCCATTCAAGGTTTAACCATCCCACAAGTGGACGCGATTTTCTCATCAACCCGTAAGTGTGGGCATAAAGCGGACATCACGACGTGGGGCGATGCAGGTATTGCAGGAAGCTTGGCGGATAAGAGTATTCAAGCCTACGGCCGTAACTCGGTGTCTGGCACTTACGGCTACTACAAGAAAAAAGCTCTGTGTAAAGGGGACTTTAAGTCTTCTGTTAACGAACAGCCTGGTTCGGCATCGGTTGTGCAATCTGTTTCAACATCGTTGAATGGTATCGGCTACTCAGGAGTTGGTTATAGAACGGCGGGTGTTAAAGCAGTACCGCTTGCAAGAAAATCGGGCGATGGGTTTGTAGAAGCCAACCCCGTTAATGCGGTAAACGGCAGCTACCCACTGTCACGCCTGCTGTATGTCTACGTCAATAAAGCTCCTAACCAAGCGCTTGAGCCGGTGGTGAAAGAGTTCTTGAAACTGGTGCTTTCAGAGCAAGGACAGCAAGTGGTGGTCAAAGATGGTTACATTCCTCTGCCGGCCAGTGTGGTCGCTCAAGAGTTAGCCAAGATTCAGTAAGCTGTC
>CAZVPH010000132.1:0-5649 GCA_964628125.1 uncultured Thiosulfatimonas sp.
ACATGAGGCTAAGCGTTAACGATTTAATCACAGTTTAATAGCTAAATTAACGCGACGTGACATGATGTCATGTGGCCAGAATCGATCCCTGCTCTAAACGAGCAGGCCTGGTGGATGTTCACGACAAACGACATTGAATAAAAACCGACTTCGCATTCGTCCACCCAAAAACGCCTGATGGTAAATTTCTGATAGCGAATCCTCAAGCGCGCAGTTAAACTGAACACCACGCACGCCTCATCAACCGCTTTAAAATTCAAAAGGTTTAGAATAAATGCCCCCTATAAACGTAACCCCAAACGTAACCCCAAACGCACCCCTAAATGCATCGTCTCTCTCGCCACTCTCTCTGCACCGCGCTTGTCGTACGGCGTTGATTCTATTAACGCTCACGTCGTCCACCACTGTGATGGCCATGTCAAACCTCTCGAACTCATCGCAAGACTCCGCGTCCAAGCAGACGTCATCATCGGCACAGACGACACACTCTGCATCAGCCAGCTTAGTAGGCGGTGAGTGGCGCATTGAAGACATTGCTGGTGAGGGTGTGATTGACATCGCTCAGGCGAATTTGAGCTTTTCGGCCGACGGTCAGCTGTCTGGGTCGGCAACCTGTAACCGTTTGATCGGTCGCTATGAGGCCACGGACAAGCTGGCAGAGTCGGATGAGAAAAATGTCGAAGGCGGTGAACTTAAATTTGAGGCACTTGGCACCACCATGATGGCGTGTCCAGAAGCCTTAGAGCATCAAGAGCGAAAACTGCTCAAACTGTTGGCGAAGGTCGAACGTTTTAGCATCGATCAAACAGGCGCTTTAATTCTACACACCTCAAACGGTGAGCGTATTACCGCGCGTCGTCCTTAGGTTTTTTTTTAAAAACCTGGCTTGATGTTTCAAGGTTAAATTAAAGCAACCACTCAATTGGTAAAATTCCTAGAAAGGTAATCAACGCATTTTTAAACCAATTACTGCTGGGCTCTTTGTCGAGACGCACGACCTCTTCGCCTTGCTGTTCAAGCCAGTAGAGCGTGCCGTTTTCATCAAGGTGCACCTCATACGCTCGGCTTAGAATGTTGTTGATAATCGTGTTCTCCATCTCCCCTGCCAGCGCGGCATTATCAATCACAAAACCAAGCTCTGTGTTCAGGTTCATGGAGCGAGGGTCAAAGTTAAACGAACCGATAAACACTCGCTCACCATCTTTTACAAAGGTTTTGGCGTGCAAACTTGACGCCGAGCTGCCAAAGTGACCTAGCAGGGTTTTGGTTTCTACGTCGCCTGGAATGTGCTTCATCTCGAACAACATAACCCCCGCCTTCAACAACGCTTTACGTCGTTTGCTGTAACCGGCGTGCACCGGCAAGACGTCGGTGGCTTCTAATGCATTGGTGATAATCCGCACCTCTACCCCGCTTTTGGCTATCGCTACAAAGAAATCTGTACCGATTTTAGTCGGCACAAAGTAGGGAGTCACCAAGATCACACTGCGCTCCGGCTTTGCCAGAATCGCCTCAATCTGGCGCATTAATAACCCCTCGCCTTTAATGCTGTTTAAACCTTTTACCGGATCATCAGTGACCATAGTCACCTTGCTCCACAAGAGTCCGGAGTCTCCTTCAAGCAGCGTTGTCATAAAGGTTGACTCTCGAATGGTGTCCAGATAACGTTTCGCTTCAGGGCTTTTGTCTGAGTTCATAATCTGATGCAGAGCGCTGGCCTGTTCGTCTGAGTCAAGCGCCGTGACGATTCGTTCGATAGGATAAGAAGAACCGCTCGCCCAGTAGCGATCAAAGTCGCGTGTCACTTCTTCAGCGATCGGACCGACCAACAGAGCGTCAAGATCTACTTTGAGGATACCACTGGTCGCTCCAAAATATTCATTACCGACGTTGCGACCGCCAATCACAGTTGCCTGACCATCAACACTGAATGATTTATTGTGCATGCGTCGATTCAGTCGAAAAAAATCGTAGGTGTAGCCCAAAAGCTTAAAACCACGATTTACAAAAGGGTTAAATAACCGGACCTCTATATTGGGGTGCGAATTCAAGGCCATAAGGTGCGCGTCAATGCCACCCGTTCCGTGATCATCCAGCAACAAACGGACTCTCACACCGCGTTCTGCTGCTTCCTGAAGGGCCGTCATCAACAGGGTACCGGTAGTGTCGTTCTGCCAAATGTAATACTGTACATCGAGTGTTTTAGCCGCCGCGCGCGCTAACAGAACTCGTACGGCAAACGACTCCCGTGGATTGCCCAACGCAAACACGCCCGATTCGCCAGGATGTTCGGCAGCCAAAGGTGCAATGGCACGTCCAAGTGGGGTATCAAGGGTTTCTTCTGTGGGCAGTGCCACGGAGACAGTTCGGTTATCAATCGTTGGCAAACTGCACCCTCCGGTCAAGGTGATAATAAGAGCTAAAAGGGTCAGTGTAAAAAAAAAAGAGAACGGTGAGTGACGTGGTCGAACACTCTGAAACGGCTCCCGATGAAGCACTTTACCATTCGACCGATCCATGGACAACAATGCGGCCTGATGACGGTGCTGTGGTTTAAAATCGAGCATTAATCCACCTCGTTTAGGGTAAAACAAAGCTTAAGACCCAGACGTTTAAGCAGTTTGAGTCACCTTGACTACTTAGATCATGTAACTCATTGTTGCACGCAGCGCCTGCGGTTCTGACTAGCAAGGTTTGTTCATTTTGTCGCATTCCCATTGACTCCGTAGAACGTGTTTTATCAAAAAATCTAGCAATTGTGCGAATAATCGAGTTATTTAACGCTAAAATAGGGAGCTTGTATAGTCTACAGGCGTGCAGCCCGTCTCGGTTAAGCTCAATCAAACTCCGGTAGATTTAGGCCTTTTCTGCTCAGCAGAAAAAAACTTACCAGGCCTGGTCGCTCATAACGCTCCCTGTTTAGAATAAAATGAACCCGTTGCAAACGCATGATTTATCGAGACTCTCGGGGATTCTTGACCGACCCGTTAATAACAGTGCTGGCAATGCTGGGCTGTGTCAACTTAGACAAACGCTAAATGAACTTAAGCGAGCCTTTAGACCTTGACGACTTTAAGTTGGTACAAGGCGTTTTAGTCCGATTTACCAGCTTTATTCCAACTGTTATCGTAGCCGCTTCGCTCTTAAAGCGCATTAAAACCCGAAAACAGACCATAAAGTACACCAGAAAACTCACAAGGCCACAGTCCTTGTTGCATTTTAAAACCTCTCTTGGAAGAATCGGTTAAAAAAACCACTGGTCTCAACTTTATTTACAACAAGGATTTTACCCCATGCCCCATACAAAGACACCGTCTACTCAAACGGTTTATAAACTCACCGAGTACAGCCATGGTGCCGGGTGTGGGTGCAAGATCTCACCCAAAATACTCGACAGCATTCTTAAAACTCAGTTACAGATTGCGCCCCACCCACAGCTATTAGTTGGCAACAGCACTAAAGACGATGCGGCCGCGTTTGATTTGGGCAACGGCACCTCTGTACTGAGCACCACCGACTTTTTTATGCCCATTGTCGATGACCCCTTCACTTTTGGTAAAATCGCCGCCACTAACGCCATCAGCGACATTTATGCGATGGGTGGCAAACCGCTTATGGCCATCGCAATCTTTGGCTGGCCCATCGACCTACTGCCCGCGGAAGTTGGTCAACAGGTGATCGACGGCGGTCGCTTTATCTGTGAAGCCGCCGGAATTCCACTTGCTGGAGGCCATTCGATTGATGCGCCTGAACCCATTTTTGGGTTGGCGGTGACCGGCATTGTCGACAATGCCCATTTAAAACGCAACGCCTCGGCCGAAGCGGGATGTGAACTGTTTCTGACCAAACCACTGGGCATTGGCATTTTAACAACCGCACAAAAGCAGAAGAAAATTCAGCCAGAACACATGGCTTTAGCGATTGAAGCCATGACCACCTTAAACAAAGTCGGCACCGATTTTGCCAAAATTGACGGTGTCACCGCCTTAACCGATGTCACCGGGTTTGGCCTTTTAGGTCACCTGATCGAAATCTGTGAAGGCAGTGGCATCCACGCCAAAATTAAGTTTGAGTCGGTGCCTATATTGCCTCACGTACTCGATTATCTCGCCCAGGGTTGCACACCTGGTGGTACGGCACGTAACTTTGAAAGTTATGGTCATAAGGTGAACACCGGCAAAAATATCAAGAATTCTAATAAGAAAAACACGGGCTTAACCGAGACGCAGAAGATGATTCTCTGCGACCCACAAACCTCCGGCGGCTTATTGGCCGCGGTGCGCCCAGATTCTGTCGCTGAATTTAAAGCCATCGCCGCAGAGTACGGTTTAGTGCTGGAATCCATTGGCCACACTTCTCCGGCGACGACCGAAACCGCCTGCGTTGAGGTGATTTAATGTCTGCATCAACTAAGGCGATCGCCAGCCTAGAAACAGAACTGACGGAGGACCTGACAACCGAATGGCCGGTTCAACTGACCGAGTATTCTGAAGATTTACCGCAGATGGACGACTTTAAATCCATTGTGCTAAATCACACCCCGTTACTGGATGTCAGAGCGCTCCTAGAGTTTCAGCAAGGTGCATTTGAACACGCCCATAATATTCCCTTAATGGACGATCACGAGCGCCATAAAATTGGACTTTGTTATAAACAGCAAGGCCATGATGCGGCGGTAAAACTGGGACACCAGCTGGTCTGTGAGCAGGCAAGAATGCCACGAATCACCGCTTGGATTGACTTTATAGACCGTCACCCTGGCGCACTGCTCTACTGTTTTAGAGGCGGACAAAGGTCGAAAATCTCTCAACAATGGCTTGTTGACAATGGTCGAAACATTACTCGTTTAAAAGGCGGTTATAAAGCCTTTCGGCGTTTTTTAATCGACTTTTTAGATGATTTGCCCACACAGCTGAAAGACAATAATATCCAACCCATCGTCCTCGCAGGGCGAACCGGTTCGGGCAAAACCATCGCCTTACAACAACTTGACAACGCGATTGATTTAGAGGGTTTAGCACACCATCGTGGCTCGGCTTTTGGGCGTCACGCTTCACCGCAACCCACTCAAATTAACTTTGAAAACCAGCTATCCATGGCGTTAATGCGTTTTATGCAACAACCCAATCGAGCGTTGGTGGTTGAGGATGAAGGGCGCAACATCGGCTCGGTCTCCATGAGCAGCGGGCTGTTTTCTGCCTTAAAGTCTGGGCCACGCGTCATCGTCGAGACCCCTTTGACTGAACGCATTCGCATTACCCACCAAGAGTACGTGCTGCAAGCTCAAAGTGAATATGCCGAATTAAGTCAGTGGGCTGGGTTTATGCAAGACGCTTTTAAACGGATTCACAAACGCTTAGGCGGTGAGCGCACTCAACGGGTGCTGGCAACGTTTGACAGTGCAATCTCGTCTCAAATCGCCACCGGCGACACCCACGCGCACGCAGAATGGATTAAAATTTTATTGTGCGAATACTACGACCCTATGTACGACTATCAGCTGGAAAAATGCCAAGCGCCAGTGTTGTTTCAGGGATCGATTGAGGAAGTTGTCGACTTTCTTAAACATCGGTAACGTAAATAACACAAAACTTACCAGGCCTGGTCACATTAATAACAAGGCTGTTACGGCTTGTTGAGCGGCAGTTC
>CAZVPH010000133.1:0-5623 GCA_964628125.1 uncultured Thiosulfatimonas sp.
TACCTGTAAAATCACCGTTTAAACGTCGTCCAACCTTCTTTAAGACTTCCTTAAAGCCTGTTCGATCCAACCAAATAAACCAAGGTGTTTTCAGTGGCTTTAAAACCCAAAATATATAAACTTAAATTAAACGTCTCTGACCTCAATCGTCACTATTACGACACCTTTAACTTAACGCTGGCACAACACCCTTCTGAAACCCCTGAACGAATGATTGTACGCGTGGTCGCGTTTGCACTGAATGCCCAGGAGTTTTTAGCCTTTACCAGGGGGCTGAGCGCGATTGAAGAGCCCGATCTTTGGGCAAAAACATTAGACGATCAAATCTCTCTGTGGATTGATATTGGCGAACCCACGGTCGACCGAGTCAAAAAATCGACTCGCTTAGCGCATGCGGTACACGTCTACAGTTTTAACACCAAGTCGGACGTTTGGTGGAACCAAAATCAAGACGCCTTTAAAGCGTTAAAAGCCTCTTTATATCGATTAGAGTGGTCGCAGATCCAAGCGCTTGCTAAACTCATTCAGCGCAGTATGGACTGGTCGGTCACACTCTCTGGAGACTCTGCCTACTTTTCTACGGAATCGGGAGAGGCTGAAATCACCTTACACACCTTGCAACAGATAGAGTAACGCCAGGCTGCTTGTCAATGAGCCGCGACGGCGCCGCTTACTGTATAGTAAAGTCAAGATGGTGCCGTCTCGGGTTTAAAGCACCAAATGTACTCACGACTGACAATTGAATCCACATAACAATCAGAAATAAAAAATAAAGAAATAGTATGAACAGACGTAAAAGAATCATTCAAAAACTGAACAAAAAATACAAGCAGGCCCAGGCTAAAAAACAGCCTAAAACCAAGCCCCCTTACATTGCGAAAGCAGATCGTGAAAAAACGGCAATCGCTGAGACGACTGAGTCTCTGAACTTAGTCGAAACCGCCGACTCTATAGAGCTGCCAGAAAACTCGTCTGAAATAGCTGCTAAGGTGTAAACTCTTCCAATATTTTAATCACTTTTAAACTCCTTGCGCATCCGTTTACTTTCACTTAAAGCTAATACGGCGTTCACATGAGTTTTGCAAACCGTTTTTACCAGGAATAAATATGACACATAACGATATCTTACGTCGCCTTCGCTTCACCTTTGACTTAGACGACTCTAAAATGAGCGATATTTTTGCCTCTGCTGGGCTAGAGGTAAGCCGCGAGCAGTTAGGCCAGTGGCTTAAAAAAGAAGATGAAGCGGCTTATGTCGAAATGGCTGACGTTGAATTAGCAACGTTTTTAAATGGTTTTATAAATGAGAAACGTGGCAAAAAAGAGGGAGAACAGCCCATTGCCGAGACCACGTTGACTCATAACATTGTTTTTATGAAGTTGAAAATTGCTTTAAATTTAAAAGCCGAAGAGGTCTTAGAAATTTTGGCCTTGTCTGACTTTAGGTTAAGCAAACACGAACTGAGTGCTTTTTTTCGCAAACCAGGTCATAAACACTACCGTGAGTGTAAGGATCAAATTTTACGTAACTTTTTGAACGGTTTGCAAAAAATGCATCGCCCAATTCCTGAATAGACCGTCAGTCTAGATACCTCGTTTAGTGCACGGCATGGAAACGCGCTGAAAAGCCATATCAATGCGCACTAACGAATACACACCAACACTTAACACTTCCCCAGCTCTATAACGCCACAAAAACCCTAGCACGATGCATCAAGATAAGCAGGGAAACAGCCGTTAACTCCCTATAGTCATACCTTAAGTGTCTAGAGTTGTCTCGCATTTTGTTTAAGCTCGCTCTCCAAAGCAGTTCACTAGTGCCTTCAAGATGCTCTGAACGAAAGTTACCAGGCCTGCTACAAGCTATCTCTTAAATCGCGGTTTGTTCGGCATGTCGTTTTCCGCTTTGCGCGGAAGCAAGTGCGCCGTAGGAGAAGCTTAAGAAACATAACCGGCTATGCAAACAACAAACAAAAGACAATAAAAAAGCCCCGGACTTCTATTGAAGTTCGGGGCTTTAAAATATGGTGGGTCGTGTGCGATTCGAACGCACGACCAATTGGTTAAAAGCCAACTGCTCTACCTACTGAGCTAACGACCCTGACGGGGATACTGCTTATAAATATTCTGAGTGTGATTCCACTAAAGTTAATGGTGGGTCGTGTGCGATTCGAACGCACGACCAATTGGTTAAAAGCCAACTGCTCTACCTACTGAGCTAACGACCCTCACTGGAATGCGCGTATTATACAAGCCTGAATCAACACTGCAACCTTTTTTAAAGATAATTAACCGCTTTTTTTAAGTTCCTGTCTAATCACTGGTTGCTTTATCAGGCATTAACTTAGAAAAGTCTCTTTAATCCCAATACCTTAGAGCCATTCGGTTTGGTCAATAACTGTAGGGGAAACTATAAAAAAATATTTAAAATTTCGTTCTCAAACAGGCTGCACAAGTGATTCATGCGAACTTTTGGTTGGGCAAGAGGAGTAAAAAGAGATAAAAAATCGCACTGCATTATCATAAATAAAGGATTGGCAATCGAGACTCTTCAACTTCACCAGTTCCCTTGCAACAAATACAGCCAGAACGGCCTAAGAGAAGTAACGTGTAGGGTCTTTTATACCTGCTTGCACAAACCCTTGTTTTCGCAGTCGACATGAGTCACAGACACCACAAGCTTCGCCCAAACTGTTCGCTTGGTAGCAAGAGACCGTTAAACTGTAATCAACTCCCAGCACCAGGCCTGCTTGAATAATTTGCGCTTTGGTTAGATTCATTAAAGGGGTTTGTATTTTTAAAACACGTCCTTCAATCCCTGCTTTTGTTGCCAGGTTTGCCATGAGCTCATAGGCCTCGATGTATTCTGGTCGGCAATCAGGATACCCTGAGTAATCGACTGAGTTTACACCAATAAAAATATCGTTCGCATTCACCACTTCAGCTAAAGCCAGTGCAAAGGAGAGAAAAACAGTATTTCTGGCGGGAACATAGGTAATAGGTATGGTGGATTTATCAATGCCGTCAACTGGCATGTCGATCTTATCGTCCGTTAAAGCTGAGCCCCCAATTTGACTCATATCGACGCTCATAACACGATGTGAGGCCGCCCCAAGCAAGCGTGAAACGCTCTCTGCGGCAGCAAGCTCTGAACGGGTTCTCTGTCCGTAATCAAAACTAATGGTGTGACACTCAAACCCTTGAGAGATCGCCATGGCAAGCGTAGTCACCGAATCAAGGCCACCCGACAATAAAACAACCGCTGATGCACTAGGCTGAGCGAGTCGAATTGTTTTATCTGCGCTTAATAAAGACATTATTTCAAACCATTTAATCTTTTAGAAGCCGTTTTGGCTGCCAGACTGTGCGGACGGTTATTAATCACATCTTGATACATTTTTTTCGCCTCATCAGTGCGCTTCAGGTTCGCTAGACTGTCTGCTGCACGCAGTTGTGCATCCGCAACCTTAGGTGAGTCGGGATAGCGGTCAAGAACAATCATAAAAGAGTCCAAGGCGACTTTATTGTTTTTTTTGATGAGATGACCCTCTCCTGCCCAGTAGGCTGCGTTACTGGCAAGGTCACTGTTTGGGTAATCGGCAATAAACTTTTCAAACGCAGTCGTAGCGTTCGCGTACTGAGCCGACTTCATCTGTAAAAACGCTTTTTCATACTCGGCTTTCTCTAACGCCGTTGCCGGACTGGTTTTGATGGGCTGTAAAGTAGGCTTCGCAGAACGGTTTTTCACCGCGGATTGAGTTGTTTGCATCTCTTGTTGCTGAGTGCCCGACATCTCGTCCTCAAGACGTGTGTTTAACGAGGGTTCCACATCGTCTTGATTGTCGTATTCACTCAGCATACGAGAATCCGCTGCACTGTCAGAGCTAAGCGACTCATCTTGCACAACATTGTACTCGGATTCTTCGGCTGCTTGAGGCGTTCGAGCCGTTTGTTCAAGCTGAGAAAATTCTGAACTGAATGACGATTTATTGACCACCACTCCAGCACTACCTTCCAAAGTACTTAAACGGTCATCGGTCTCTTTATACCGTTGGTTTGCCCGGTTTTCAGAGATGCGCAAATCGCGTTTTAGGCGATCAATCGAATCGTGCAACTGTTGAATTTCACGCTGTTGCTCGCCTAAACGGCGGCTTAATTGTAATAAAACCGGATTTTCGGTCATTCGCTCTAAACGTTCTACCCTCTGCTCAATAGAGTTTCCTGCCGCTTGGCTTACTGACGTAATCGGTAGCCAAAGCGTCGCTGCAATTAAACCAGAAAGTGTTAATGGAAGTGTTTTTTTCATAGGAAGTTACCTTTAAACAAGGATGAGAAATTTGGAAGGAGTTTAATTCTAAGAAAACTCAAGTCAATTAGAACGGACGCACATTTACCTGTTCTGAATTTAAAGACGGCGACCATAATTAAGTCGCCGCGCTTCAAGTCGTCGTGTTCATACAAGTTTCAAAGAATTGCAAGCAGCAGACTTGCAACTGAAGCGCTCAGTTTAGATTAGCGAATAACAATCTCCACACGACGGTTTTTTTGCCAAGCGCTTTCATCACTGCCAAACATAGCAGGCTGTTCCTCACCGAAGCTAATGACATCAATACGTGATTCCGCAATGCCAAACAACATTAAAGCCTGAGCGACTTTTTTAGCACGCTTCTCTCCCAACGCTAAGTTGTATTCTGGGGTCCCACGTTCATCGGTATGGCCTTTAAGCGTCACCTTTTGATTTGGCATCGCCATCATCTCTTGCGCATAAAACTTTACAACGTCGGTGTTCTTATCGTCTAACTCATACTGGTCATATGCGAAGTAAATAATAGGTTCATAAAGTCCTTCAACATCCATCATATTCATGCCATCTAACGACTGCCCGCCCATTGAACTGCCATCCGATGATAAGCCGCCATTCGCTGACAGTATTTCGACACCTGTTGTGCCATCGTCATAAATTCCCGGAGCGGTGTCAGAGGTCGCCTCAAGATCTGAAATATCGCCTGCCGTTCGTTCTGGCGCGCTACTACAAGCCGTTAAAGATGTCACCACGACGACTGTAAATAAACTTTTTAAATAACTCATGACTCATTACCTGTTTTAGTGATTTTAATATTCTATATAACATGACCAGACGGTTTAAATTCTCGTCAGCAAAATGTCAGCTTTTATTGGTTAAGGTAAGGCCCCCATGCGGGTTCCCTCACTTCACCATCTTTGATCTGAAGCGTTTGCGATGTTTTGCCATCAATGGCAACTACCGCTAACTGGCCCTTACCGTTTCGACTCATCGCGTATAGAATCATCTCGCCATTCGGTGAGAATGATGGGGATTCATCTAAAAATGTGTCCGTCAGAACTCTAAATTCAGTGGTGTGCAAATCCAGCAGCCCAATATGAAAACCACCTTTGCCGTGAACCATTGAGATATAACGTCCATCTGGTGAGATTTGTGGGTTTGCATTGTATCGCCCTTCATAGCTCACCCGTTTAATTTCCCCCGTTTCCAGAAACACTTGGAACACCTGAGGATTACCACGACGATCTGAGTTGAAGAAGAGTGACTTTCCATCTGCCGCCCAAACCGCTTCGGTTTCAATCGAATCTTTTCTGGTTAAAC
>CAZVPH010000134.1:0-5608 GCA_964628125.1 uncultured Thiosulfatimonas sp.
TGGGGGGTGGCATGGGGGGTGGCATGGGGGGTGCCATGGGGGGTAGCTTGCGGGGTAGCTAGGTCGGTACCTGCAAACGGCATCACCACACGGATAAAATTCGTAGTGAAGTGGTAAATGCTTTCCGGGTAGGCTTGCAGAATACGCTTAATCCCCGAGCCCATTTGCTCGACTATATCTAAATCTCTAAACACGCGCATCAGCTCTTTATTCTGCGGTATTGAGTAGCCCATAAAAAACTCTTCTTCGCTAAAGCCTGCGGGTATAGAGCCTGTAGAGGTAATCTCTAAGCGATCAGAGAACAGCTCGAACTTTGGCGGCACTTCACGGCTAAAGTCGTTATGCACGATGGCGTTTATCACCGCTTCTCGTAGCGCAATGGGGTCGAGCATCTTCTGTTCTATACGTGTTGTGGGCGTAATTTTGGTAAAGGTTTTGTTTTCTATATTGAGCTTTTCCAGCACGGCATGAGTGGCTTTTACCAAGCAGCAATAACCGTATTCTTCGTTTTCTATGAGGTCTACACGGTCGGTGCCTTGGTATTTGCCTACTTTAATAGAGCAGCCGTTTTTATCTGCAAGTAAATAAGCCGCGTAGTTATAGTCACCAGCCTGAGTGGTTAGCTCTAGGTTTTTTGCAAATTGGTCGTTAAGTGTGAAGCCACGTTCTTGGTAATAAATTTTAAGCTGCTGAAAGGTTAAATCCTGATAGCGTGAGGTAATATTGCCAATGGAGTTACGCACGCGTTTGGCAAATAGCTCTTCTATCATGTTGTTGCTCATGGGCTCGCTAGCGCTGCCAATACGAATAAAACAGCCTTTTGAAGACATGCCCATTTTACTGAGGTAATAAGGCTTTTCACTGCCGCTGGCGACAATGACTTTAATCAGTGTTTTGCCCTGCTCTTGCAATAGCACCACATCAAATAAGCCCATGGTGGACGGGGTTATATTCTGTTTGAGGCGGTCTTTTATTTTTAACTGCAACGCATCGGCATCATCTACGCCGAGCAGCGCGCCTTTATCACCTACACCAATAATAATTGCGCCACCATCGCGGCTGTTTAAAAACGCAACCACTTCTTTTTCAAAGGTTTCGGTGAGCTGACTTTTAAGCTCTAGGTGTTGGCTTTCATCTTGATAGCCACTGAATAGTATTGTTTGCACCATCAGGAATGCACCTCTTGCAGCAGCGCCATAATCTCCGCTGAAACCGCATCTAAATCCGCATCAATTTCGGCCAAATCCCTTGGCGGCTGGTACTCGTAGAAGTGGCGGTTAAAGGGAATTTCATAACCGACAATGCCAATCTGCTCGTCTTTTGCGTCTTTCTTGCTGGCGTCGATCCAGGCATCCGGCACATGCGGCTGCACTTCTTTTATAAAGTAGGCTTCGTTTAATGCGTCTACGCTTTGGCTTGGATCCAGCGCGACGTTTTCGTTATCGCGCAGTTCACTGTCGGCTTGGTATTCAACAACGCTTTTTTTGCCGTTGCTGCCTGTAATTTCAAACAAACCGTACAGTGGATTGGCTAACGCTTTGTGGACTTTCTTAATCACTTTCTCAGCGGCTGGGTTTTTCCAGCTAACCGCGGCGGTAATTTGTTTTAGGTCTCTGGCTTCTATCTTGATATCTAGGGCTTTCATGGCGGCTTTAATAGCTTTGTCATAGCCGTTCATATCATCGTGTTGTTCGCTACCCATAACAGACTGCAGCTGCTTGGCTTTGAGCATGATTTGTTTTTGCTCAATCCAGGTTTTCTTGTTTAACAGCTCTTTGATTTTCGCTTCTTTTAAGTCGCTAAAGTTGGCTTTGCAATGCACACGAATTTCAACAATTTGATCTTCATTTAAAATGCCGTAGTTTTCACAGTGCTCTTCACCCGCCGCAGGCGCTTCATCACTCCAATTTTGACCATAGGTTTCATACACCCATTTCATTGGTGCGTCTAAAGGTCTGTTAGCAAAGCGTAATTCAGCAATACGTTGATCACTGAACTGATAGCTTTCACGCAGTGGGCGCTCGATGGTAATGCGGCGGTAACCAAATTCGTGGTTGTCGAATATTTTGCTGGCAAAGGTTTTTGCAGTTTCAGCTTTGGGGTTAGCCGATTGGCGGCCACGATTGCTTTTAACATCGGCTGGCTTATCTAGGTCGATGCTGGCCACTTCTTCAAAAGCGCCAAAGCTACGAATGATGGTGGCGATATCTGAATCGCTCATTTCATTGCGTTTGCTGCCGAGAGATTTGCGCATTTTGCTGTATAGGTTTACGCCATTAATCAGCTGAACCTTTCCTTTGCGTTCGTCGGTCTTTTTATTGGACAGCACCCACACATAAGTGGCGATGCCGGTGTTGTAGAACATATCGGTAGGCAGACCAATAATGGCTTCCACCAAATCGGCTTCTAGCAGGTAACGGCGAATTTCTGATTCGCCCGAACCAGCACCACCAGTAAAAAGTGGCGAACCGTTAAGGATAATACCAATGCGCCCGCCGCCTTCATGCGCAGGGCGTAGCTTGCTGATTAGGTGCATTAAGAACAATAAAGAACCATCCGATACGCGCGGCAGACCGGGGCCAAAACGACCGTCAAAACCTTTAAGGGTATGTTCGTCTTTAATGCTGGATTCAATCTTTTTCCAGTCCACCCCAAACGGCGGATTAGACAGCATATAGTCGAATTTATCGGCGTACAGCTGGTCGTTCGATAAGGTATTGCCGAGTTTGATATTATCGACTTCTTGGCCTTTAATCAGCATATCGGCTTTACAGATGGCGTAACTTTCTGGGTTGAGTTCTTGACCATAAGCGCGTATTACCGCTTGCGGATTCAGCTCACGTACATATTCCATACCCGACGAGAGAAAGCCGCCCGTCCCGGACGTTGGATCGTAAATGGTGCGGATAATGCCGGGCTTGGTTAAGGCATCGTCGTCTTCCATAAACACCAAAGCGGTGGTGAGACGCACGATATCACGCGGAGTAAAGTGCTTCCCGGCGGTTTCATTAGAGCCTTCAGCAAAGCGGCGGATCAACTCTTCAAAGACTAAACCCATGTCATGGTTGGACACCGCCTTGGGGCTGAGGTCGGTTTGGCGCACGCGCTGTACGACTTTAAAGAGTAAGTCAGCGTCGTTGAGTTGGCCTAAAAACTCGGCAAAGTTAAAGTACTCAAAAATCTCACGGGCGTCTTTAGAAAAGCCCTGAATATAGCTTTCCAGATTGGATTTAATATCGTCTTGCCCCAGCTTGGATAAGTCCATTTTGGAAACGTTATAAAAGCTGAGGGTTTCGCCATTGAGGTGCGTGGCTCTAAATAGGAATTTTTCTTGCGCTTCTTCGGGTAGGTTCATGAGCTGAATGCGCTCGTACTCTGCCAGCACTTGTTCTTTGCTCTGTTCTAACACGCCTTCTAAACGACGCAACAGCGTAAAAGGTAAAATTATGCGTCCGTATTGGCTTTGTTTAAAATCGCCACGCAATAAGTCCGCGATCGACCAACAGTAAGCGGCGAGGTTATTCGGTGTGGTGTTATGAGTCATTGAATTATCCGTCATTATGGGCTGTGCCTGAGCATTGGTCATTGATCCTGATTAATGCGCAATATCATAGCATAAGCGCTTTATCCAGGTTTGCTGGTTTCCTTTGCAATCATGCGCTTAGCGTTTGACGTTTTTAGCGCTGCTTTGCTTTAGACTCAACGTTTTTACGTTAGCTTGTTTACGCTAACCCGTTTACGCTCAATAAAAAAGCCCGCAAGAACTTACCAGGCCTGGTAAGTTCTTGCGGGCTTTTATGCTAAGCGTTTTAACGCTCTTGATGGTTAAACCGCGGCAATAATCGCGTTTAAAGTTGGACTTGGGCGCATCGCTTTTACAACCAACTCGGTGTTTAACTGGTAGTAACCGCCTAAATCAACGGCCGTGCCTTGCACTGCGTTTAACTCTGCGACAATTTTCGCTTCGTTCTCTTTTAACGCTTTGGCAACGGGTGTAAAGCGGGCTTGCAGTTCGGCATCGTCGGTTTGCGCGGCAAGTGCTTCTGCCCAGTAGGTCGCTAAATAGAAGTGACTGCCTCGGTTGTCCAGTTCGCCGACTTTACGAGAAGGCGATTTATCATTGTCCAAAAACTTGGCCGTGCCCGCATCTAAAGCCGTGGCTAAAACCTGTGCTTTTGGCATGTTAAAAGTCTCTGATAAATGCTCAAGTGACACCGCGAGGGCGAGGAATTCACCCAGAGAATCCCAGCGTAAATGGTTTTCTGTCATTAACTGTTGAACGTGTTTTGGAGCCGAACCGCCTGCCCCAGTTTCAAATAATCCACCGCCGTTCATTAAAGGCACAATCGATAACATTTTTGCCGAAGTTCCCAACTCTAAAATTGGGAACAGATCGGTTAAGTAATCGCGTAGGACGTTGCCGGTGACCGAGATAACGTCCTTGCCCTCTTTGACCTGACGCAGTGAAAAACGGGTTGCATCTTCTGGCGACATGATCTGAATGTCTAAACCGGTGACATCGTGATCTTGTAGATAGAGTTTAACCTTTTCGATGATTTGACGGTCGTGTGCACGCTGACTGTCTAGCCAAAAAATGGTCGGCAAACCGGTAGCGCGCGCACGGTTGACTGCAAGTTTTACCCAGTCTTGAATCGGCGCGTCCTTTACCTGACACATGCGGAAGATGTCACCTGGGCTAACAGCTTGTTCAAGTAATACCGTGCCCTCTGAGGCGACCACTCGAACCGTGCCCGCCGTTGACAGCTGGAATGTTTTATCGTGCGAGCCATACTCTTCGGCTTGTTGCGCCATCAGCCCAACGTTTGACACGGACCCCATGGTGGTGGGATCAAACGCACCGTGCTCTTTACAAAAGTTAATCGTCTCTTTAAAGACCCCGGCATAACAACGGTCTGGGATCACACAGAGGGTGTCTTGTTGTTTTCCTGCGCGGTTCCACATTTGGCCAGAGGCACGAATCATCGCCGGCATGGAGGCGTCGATAATGACGTCGCTCGGCACGTTTAAGTTGGTAATGCCTTTGTCCGAATCCACCATCGCCACGTCCGGCTGCGCGGCGTAAACGGCTTGGATGTCCGCTTGAATCTCGGCTTTAAGCTTGGCGTCTAAGGTGTCGATTTTGCTGAGGACATCGCCCAAACCATTGTTGATGTTGACGCCTAGACTTGCAAACGTTTTGGCGTGTTTATCAAACACTTCTTTAAAGAAGACCTGCACGGCTTGACCGAAAATAATCGGGTCAGAGACTTTCATCATGGTGGCTTTCATGTGGATTGAGAACAGAATGTCTTGTGATTTTGCCTCTTTAATCGCGCTGTCTAAAAAAGTTCGCAATGCCGATTGGCTCATCACCGACGCGTCGATGATTTCGCCCGCCAGTAAAGGCGCGGCTGTTTTTAAGGTTTCGGTGCTGCCGTCTGCGCCGATAAACTCTATTTTAAAATCGGTGGCGTTTGACACTGTGACTGAAGTTTCAGAACCGTAAAAATCGCCTTCGGTCATGCTGGTGACTTGTGTACGTGAATCAGCCTGCCAAGCGCCCATTGAGTGTGGGTTTTTGCGCGTGGGACTTTTAACCGATGCTGGG
>CAZVPH010000135.1:0-5584 GCA_964628125.1 uncultured Thiosulfatimonas sp.
GTCGATGGAGGTGACCGCCTCCGCTAATGGGCAGGCTTTTAAAGAGGCGATGCTCTTTACCCATAAGGGATTGAGCGGGCCGGCGATTTTACAGGTATCGAACTACTGGAAAATGGGACAAGCGTTGGAGCTGAATCTTTTTCCAGAGATGAGGACCGCAGAGGTTTTTGAAGCATTAAAGACTCTGAAATCAGAGGGTCGATCCTTGCCAAAATGGCTGAATCAAGTTTGGCCAAAACGGTTTACGCAGATCTGGCTGGAAGCGTTTCCAATGGAGAGCGTGTTGTCGAATGTCACCGACGAAACTTTGCAACAATTTGCCGAGCAGCTGACGCGCTGGCAGTTGTATCCGGCGGGCACTGCGGGTTATGCTAAGGCGGAAGTCACTTTGGGGGGCGTGGACACCGATGAGGTCTCCTCGAAAACCTTAGAAGCTAAGAAGCAACCAGGCCTGTACTTTATTGGCGAGGTGCTGGACGTCACTGGTCAGTTAGGCGGCTATAATTTTCAATGGGCGTGGGCCTCTGCCGTGGCGTGCGCGCTCTCATTGTGAGGCGCAAGCCGCGGTCGAATTTGTTGGACGCTCCTCTATTCGTTAATATAAAAGACCTGAACTGAATCAAACGTGACGCACAAGAGGGTAAAGCCTGGTCCAATCACGGTGCTATTACGCTTTCATTACGGGTTTATGACCGTTCAAGTCCTGACAGTGATTGAATGACTGAGAAACAAGAGAAAATATCCATGAATTTGTTAAATTTAAATCCCGAAAATCGCGATTCATTTTCTAAAATCGTTAAGACGTTGGTGCAAAAGCATCAAACTCAGCCGAGTGAAATGTTGCTGCACGCCATAGAGAGCGAGGCCGATCCAGAGATGAATTACTGGATGACGATGGTATTGGTGCAAGAGTACTTTGTCTCAGCCCAGCAGGAAGTGGCCAAGGACGCGGCGGGCGAGCCTGTCAAAGCATTGCAAGCGGCTTGTCTTTTAGAAAACGCAGGGGTGGTTGCGGCGTTGTTAGAGTTGGGAGGTTTTAAGGGGGCGGTGACCGGCAAAGAGTACCAGTTGGCGGCGCGGATCGCCTCAAAGCATGAAAACCAAGCCGTTCTCGGCCTGTTGATGAAATACGCCCAAGAAAAAGATCAACTCGAGCCGTTTATGCGTAACCTGCAAGGGACAACACTGCAGTAACGATTTGCGTAACCATTTGAAATAAGTCCCTGAGCATTCCGCTGCTTAAGGCACCGACGACTCAGAGCTGTTGATAGTCGATGACTATTGAATCGGTAAAAACAATTAATTTTACTAGGGTGCCCGTTTTCTGTAAACTGGCCACCAAGTCATATAAAATCATTTAAAATAAGACGGTTAACTTAGAGACTCAATAAAGGAGATCCACCATGGCATCAGGTAATAATTTACAAAATCGCGAAGGTCAAGCTGTTCCAAACGTCACATTCCGCACTCGTCAGAACGATGAGTGGGTCGATGTCACCAGCGACGATCTTTTTAAAGGTAAGACGGTTGTGGTTTTCTCACTGCCGGGTGCGTTTACACCGACCTGTTCTTCAGCGCACTTGCCTCGTTATAACGAATTAGCCCCTGTGTTTGCAGAAAACGGCGTTGACTCTGTTCTGTGTTTATCGGTCAACGACACCTTTGTGATGAACGCATGGGCCGCTGATCAAGAAGCCGGTGCCATCACCATGGTGCCAGACGGAAACGGTGAGTTCTCGGAAGGAATGGGGCTGTTAGTAGACAAGTCTGATATTGGGTTTGGTAAGCGTTCATGGCGTTATTCAATGTTGGTAAAAGATGGTAAGATCGAGAAAATGTTCATCGAGCCAGACGTTGAAGGTGACCCGTTCGAAGTCTCCGACGCCGACACCATGTTGAACTACATCAACTCCGATGCAAAAGCGCCCAGCGTTGCCACGATCTTTACAAAGCCAGGTTGCCCTTTCTGTACCAAGGCAAAAGCGTTGTTGACTGCAAAAGGCATTTGTTTTGAAGAGATCACGCTTTCAAACACCGGCGTTACCTCGCGTACTTTACGCGCTGTGACCGAAGCATCAACGGTGCCACAGGTCTTTATTGACGGTGAGTTGATCGGTGGTTCTGAAGCCTTAGAACTGTTTTTATCAAAATAAAAGCATGAGAAAGCTGTGAGCGTTAAGCCACCAGGCCTGGTGGTTTATCGTTCAGGTAATGTTTTGTAAACCCTTGCAGTGATTCACTCCAAAAGAGCCGGTCTGAGACAACTCAATCGGCTTTTTTGTTTAAGGGGCTGGGTAAATGGCGCAGTGTAAAGCCGGTGTGACCAGGCCTGGTCAAAGCACGGTAACACAAGGTGAGCAAAACAATGCAAAGTAGCAGCGATTCAATAAAGAGAAAAGGAACAACATGGAATACGATTACGATATTATTGCGATTGGCGCAGGAAGTGGCGGTTTATCGGTGGTGGAGCGTGCCGCAGAACACGGTAAAAAGTGTGCGGTGGTTGAAGCGAAAAAACTGGGCGGTACCTGTGTGAACATAGGTTGTGTGCCTAAAAAAGTCATGTGGTTTGGCGCGCATATTGCCGAGGCGTTGCGAGATGCTTCAAGTTTTGGATTCGATATTGAGCAGAAAGGCTTTGATTGGGGCAAACTGGTTAAAAATCGTGAAGAGTACATCACCAATATCACCTCCTGGTACGAAGGCTATATGCGCGATAAAGGGGTCGATGTTATTGAAGGCTGGGGCAGTTTTGTCGATAATCACTCAGTATTGGTCAACGGCAGAATTTACACCGCCGAAACCATTGTGATCGCGCCAGGGGGCGTGCCGTTGATTCCTCAAGAGACCGAGAATGGCGACTTAGGTCTTACCTCGGACGGCTTCTTTGAATTGACCGAACAACCTAAAAAAGTGGCGGTGATTGGCAGTGGCTATATTGCGGTTGAGCTGGCCGGCGTGTTCCAAGCCTTGGGTACGGAGACTACTTTAATCAGTCGTAAAGACTTAGTGTTGCGTGGTTTTGACGACATGATTCGAGAGAATCTAACCAACGCGATGCTGGAAAGTGGCTGTAAAAAAGAGTACGGGTTTGCGGTGAAAAAGCTTGAGCGTCAAGCCGACGGCACTCTGACTATTTACAGCACCGACGGCCAAGAAGTCTCCGGATTTAACGAAGTGGTTTGGGCGGTCGGTCGTCAAACCTTGATTGAACCGTTGGCGTTAGAAAAGGTTGGCTTGTCGGCAAACGGCCACGGATTTATTGAGGTGGATGAGTATCATAAAACAGCGGTCGATAACATCTACGCCATTGGCGATGTCACCGGGCAAGCGCAACTGACGCCAGTGGCGATTCGTGCAGGGCGCTTTTTAGCCGAGCGTTTATATAATAATAAACCAGAGCTTAAATTAGATTTAAGCGTGATCCCGACCGTGGTGTTCTCACACCCGCCCGTCGGCACCATTGGTTTGGCGGAGCATGACGCCCGCAGAGAGTACGGCAGTGACAATGTAAAAGTTTATACCTCCATTTTTACACCGATGCGTTACGCTTTTACTGAGCACCAGATTAAAACTGCATTAAAACTGGTGGTCACCGGTGACGATGAAAAAGTCGTCGGCATTCATATTGTCGGAGACGGCGCGGATGAGATGTTGCAAGGATTTGCAGTCGCTTTCCAGATGGGCGCGACCAAAGCGGATTTAGACGCCACCATCGCAATTCATCCCTCCAGCTCGGAAGAGTTGGTAACGATGCGTTAATATTTTGTAACGTCTAGACGCTGGTTTACAGCGTCAAAAAACCAAAAGGCCATTCACTTGAATGGCCTTTTTTTATGGGCAAAAGTAGAATGTTTAAAAAAGGTCGGTGAGCGCTTGTGCCGGTCAGCGACAGGCCTCGGTTATAATCCACTGAAAGAAACAGAGAGCAACAGCCAAGGCCTGTTTTACTGAAACGAATTCAAGAAGGAGAGAGCAGATGACATTAAGAACCTATAAAGGAATATCGCCGCAGTTAGACGCGAGCGCATGGGTAGATGACAGCGCGGTGGTGATTGGTCAATGCACTTTGGGGCCGGATGCGAGCGTGTGGCCGAATGCGACTCTTAGAGGAGATGTGAATAAGATCCAGATTGGCGCACGCTCAAATATTCAAGACGGCGCGGTGGTGCATACCACGCATCAAAGCGATCTGACGACGGGAACTCAATGCTTGGTTGGAGAGGATGTAACCATAGGGCACAATGCTATTTTGCATGGTTGCACCATTGAAGATGAGTGTTTGATTGGCATGGGTGCTGTGGTGCTGGATAACGCGGTAGTGCAACGTTATGTTTTGGTGGGCGCGAACAGCTTGGTGCCACCGGGCAAGGTGTTGGAGAGTGGGTTTTTATACGTCGGCACGCCGGTTAAGCAAGTGCGCCCTTTGACTGAAAAAGAGATCGCTTTCTTTAAATACTCCGCTGCGCACTATGTGAGATTAAAGAACGACTACCGCGCAGAAGAGGGTTGATGCAGTGCGCTGGTTGATAGCTTTGTGTGGGTTGGCTGTCTCAAGCTGTTTTAAGACAGCTTAAAGCGTTGCTTATTTAAACGACCCTCGGCTTACGCCAAAAAGAGAAATGACCAGGCCTGGTCAATTCTCTTTTTTTGTTGAAAAAAGGAAGCAGTATCGCGTTCCGAGTTTAATATGCGAACTTTAGGCTCCACTAGCACTCATTAAGGCACGCACTTCTGCAATGACCGGCGCGGTCTTAGGACGAACGCCTCGCCACAGATAAAAGGCCTCGGCAGCCTGGCCGACCAACATGCCCAGCCCATCCATGGTGTGGCAGTTGGGCTGTGCTTGCTTTGCCCAGGTCATAAAGACGGTAGGCTTATCGGCGTACATCATGTCGTACACCAAGCTCTCTGGACCAATCAGGTTCTCCGAAATCGGTGGGCGTTTGCCCTCCAGGCTGGCAGCGGTGCCGTTGATGATGATGTCGTAGTGCATCGCAGGAATGTCTTCCCAACCACTTGCGGTCATTGGAGTCGTGGTGGTGAAGCGCTCGCCTAACACTCGTGCACGTTGCGCCGTTCGGTTGGCAATGTGCACCAGGCCTGGTTGTTTTTCGAGTAAGGGCTCCAAAATCCCTTGTACTGCACCGCCTGCTCCGAGTATTAGTACTTTTTGATTTTTAAACGGCCGCAAGCCGTTTAACTCAATGTCATTGATCAATCCAACACCATCGGTGTTATCGCCCAGAATTGTGCCATCTTCATTGAAGGTAAAGGTATTTACAGCGTGCGCGATTTGCGCGCGTTGCGATAGTTGGTCGGCTAACTCAAAGGCGTCAAGCTTAAATGGCACTGTGATGTTAATTCCTTGGTAACCACGGTTTTTTAAATCGGCCATCGCCCATTGAAAAGGGGTGTCATCGGTGTCGATGAGAATGGCTTCATAAATCATCGCCTGCCCAGTCTGTTCAGCAAATAGACGGTGGATTAAAGGCGATTTTGAGTGGGCAATTGGGTTGCCAACCACCGCGTACAAGTCCGTTTTTGAACTTGTTGTTGCGTCAGTTACATTGTTCATTTATGT
>CAZVPH010000136.1:0-5523 GCA_964628125.1 uncultured Thiosulfatimonas sp.
TATAGCTTTTGGACAAGGTGTAAAACTCAACTGCAATATCTTTCGCCCCTGCCACCTGCATGATAGAAGGCGCGACGTAACCATCAAATACAATGTCGGCATAAGCCAAGTCGTGAACCACCCAAATGTTATGCTCTTTTGCGATGGCCACCACTCTTTCAAAGAAGGCCAAGTCAACCGTTTCAGTTGTTGGGTTTCCCGGAAAGTTCAAAATTAACATTTTGGGTTTCGGCCAAGAGTCTTTAATCGCTTTGTTCAACTCTTCAAAGAAATCAACTTCCGGCGTCATCTTAACATGGCGCACGTCCGCACCGGCGATGACAAAGCCATAAGGATGAATTGGGTAGGCTGGATTTGGCACCAACACAGAATCGCCGTGATCAACGACGGCCATGGCAAGATGCGCCAAGCCCTCTTTGGAGCCAATAGTCACGACCGCTTCGGTCTCAAAGTCCAGCTCAACATCAAAGCGTTCTTTATACCAATTACAGATCGCTTTACGCAGGCGTGGAATACCTTGAGAAACCGAATAACGATGTGTGCCTTCGCGCTGAACGACTTCAATCAGTTTATCGACAATGTGCTTAGGCGTGTCTTGATCTGGATTTCCCATTCCAAAATCAATAATATCTTCCCCTCTGCGACGGGCTTCTGCTTTTAATTCGCCTACAATATTAAACACATAGGGTGGAAGTCTGCTTATTCTTGGAAAATCGTCTGACACGATGGGTGGCCTTCAATAATTTTTAGGGTGTTGCTCTCAAAAACGAGACCAAGGCAACCACCAAAGCGGTCAGCAGAACAGCATGGTTGGGCAGTGAACCATGCAAGTTCTAAAATCGCAGTAGTGGCTCAACTTGGCTTGGCAACACAGGCAATAGGGGGAATTTAATAAAGCAATAATGATACAGCATCATTTTATTACGTCAATTGAAAACCGCCTTAATACCTTGCTTAGCGCACACCTTTACCGCCTTGATAAACACACGATTAATTCAATAGGGCTTTGCTGTATAGTCAACGACGGTTTGTTAAGATAGACGAGCACAATTTGTGAGCTTTTTTGGCCGAGTTGTGACTTATAATTGTGACTTATAAAAGGAGCGTTTTTAATGAAATTTACAGAACACCGAGATTCAAATGTATTTGCTGTGAGGCATTATGAACCAGGCCTGGTCAAAGTGAATAACTTAACGTTTACCGAGAGTTGTTTTATTACACAGTTCACCACCGAGAGTGAATGGCAGTGTCGCTCAATCGAGGAGTTAAACACCGACCATCTGGACCAGCTTATGGCAACAAAAGCGGAAGTAATCATTCTAGGGACGGGTGACAGGCAGGTCTTTCCAGAACCGAGGTTGTTCGCTTACTGCGCTTCAAAAGGGGTTGGCTTAGAAGTGATGGCCAATGACGCTGCCTGCAGAACTTATAATGTTTTAACGACCGAAGACCGAGAGGTGGTACTGGCCCTGGTGATGGAGCGCTGCTAATAGAGCGCTTAGATAGAACGCTTAGAGTGCGACCTCTTATTTTTTCAACACTTTTAACACATCAATTTTTCGGCCTTGGTAACGCGCTTCCAAATAAAGCTTTGATTGAGTGGTATTGCCAGTTGCCCCCAATTCTGCGACTTTTTGTCCCTTAGCAACACGATCACCCTCTTTGACAAACAGCGCACTGTTGTGTGCGTAGATCGACATATAGTCATCGTCATGCTTTACGACCAACATCCAACCATAATTAATAATGCCATTGCCTGCGTAAACCACTTTTCCGCTGGCAACTGAACGCACATCCTCTCCCGATACTCCATAAACTTCGAGTATTGAAAGTCCAGAAGCGTCACGAATAAACCGGTGTTCTAAGGTTGAGTTTACAGGCCACTGCCAACTGTCGGAGGGTTTTGCTGAATTAGAAGAGTTAGCGACTGGTACACTGCCCTGCCGTGTTGTTTGAGCATTCGCGGTCGTTTTTGACGGCAGTGATTGTCTTGACGATGATTGCGTTCTATGGTGCTCAGAGGCAGGCATGCTCAGTTCTTGTTGGGCGTAGATCACGTAAGGGAACTGCAATCCATTCTGTTTTGCCAATGCTCGCATATCGACTCCGCACTTTTTGGCAATAACGCTCAAACTGTCTCCGGAGACCACTCTGTAATAAGGCGTGCATCGAACGGACTGATTTTTAGACGCGTTATAACTTTTGCCAGCACCCTCTCGGCTTTCATACTTAACAGGCGAACTGCAGCCAATTAAAGCGCTCGATGTCATAACACCGCTGAGCAGCGTGAAAAACATAGCCATGCAGCGTCGCAGTTTTGGTGCCAACCTCCGTTGTGTTGGCAAGGTAACTTGGACAGATAAACGTTTCATAAATCTCATCGTTTTTTTATTAAAAATAGTGGCATTCCAACGAGCAGCTGGTGAGTTGTTTTATTATCAATGGATTCAATTAGTGGCCATAATGGGATTTTAATAATCACTATCGTTAAACGATGTAGTACCTGCTCACCAAGAAAACCACTAACAACACGACAAATCCCCAACCTAACCAATCCACCCACTGGCGAATTTTGGCTTCCATCCTAGCGCCGCCCCATTTCATTAAACCGGCCACCAGGTAAAATCGAGCGCCACGCCCAATAAACGACGCGACCACAAAGGGTAATAAAGCCATACTGGACGCGCCCGCCATCAGCGTGAACAATTTGTAAGGCACTGGACTAAAACCGGCAATGAGAATAACCCATATGCCATACTCGGCAAAGAAAACCTGAATTTGTTCTACTTTGTGAGTATAACCAACCGTCTCAATAAAAGGTAAGACTAAATCAATTGCCCAATAGCCAATTGCATAGCCAAGTAAACCGCCCAACAGAGAGAAAACAGTGGTTAACCAAGCGTAATAAAAGGCTTTTTTAGGCGTTGCCAAGCTCATCGGCATCAACATAACATCGGGCGGAACCGGGAAAAAAGAGGATTCTGCGAAACTCATACCACTCAAGTACCAGGTCGCTTTCGGATGCCGCGCCCACTGCAACGCTTTGTCGTATAGGGTTGTGAATATTTTCAATGCTCTATTCCTTGCTTCATGGGCACAAACATAACTTCGCCTAAACAGGTTTTGACGACCCCCTGCTCGGTTTTCTCAAAACCAAATAAAAGCTGCTGCTGGTCATCGCCTAAAGGCATGACTAAACGGCCTCCCAAATTCAACTGGTGTATCAACTCTTGTGGCAACTCGCTTGGTGAGGCCGCTGAGATAATTGCGTCAAAAGTAGGCGACTGTTGCCGGCTAAATCCTCGGGCGACCTGTGCATTGGGCCAACCCCAATGACCGTCACTGATCTCATACTGTATGTTGTCTAAGTTCAATCGTCTTAAAACTTCTTGCGCGCGCTCTGAGAGTGGCGCAATTCTCTCTACCGTGTAGACCTGCTCTGCCAGCAAGGCGAGAATCGCAGTTTGATAACCAGAACCCGTCCCAATTTCTAGTACTGTTTTAACCGGCTGTCGCGCTGAATTTGCGAACAGCCATTGAGTCATCTTTCCCACAACCCAAGGCTGTGAAATCGTTTGTCCATATCCAATCGGCAAAGCTGTGTCTTCATAAGATCGGCTGGCCATTGCCTCGTCCAAAAAAAGATGACGTGGCACAACGCGCATGACGTTGAGCACTTTTTTGTCAGTGACTCCCAACTCGATTAATCGCTCAATCAAGCGATTACGTGTTCTCTGCGATGTCATGCCGACACCCTGATTTTGTTCAAACGCGGCGTTCGGATAGCCCGAAAATGGCGTAGACTCTTTTTTTACAACCGTCATTATGTAAAACTTCCAGTAGACTGCTTATCACTGTTCATGGTTCTAGTCATGGCTCTGTTCATCGATCAACATCAGTCAACATCAGTCAACATCAGTCAACATCAGTCAACATCAGTCAACTTAAGTGCCCGCTTATATACCTACTCGCAACCGTTAGCTGGTGTAGTTTGTCGCCCAGTGCGTCAGCTGTTGCATCATCTCGTAATTGGTTAAATCAATTTTAAGTGGGGTAATCGAAGCATAACCGGATTCTACCGCGTGAAAATCTGTGCCCTCACCGGCATCGGCAGCAGAACCCGCCGGGCCTATCCAGTAGATGGGCAAACCACGTGGGTCTTTCTGTTTAACAATAGCTTCAGAGACATGACGCTTACCCAGTCGTGTGACCTTAACGCCCTTAAGTTCTTCTAATGGAATGTCAGGAACATTAATATTGATAATGGTATCGCTGTTTAAAGCCATCTCCGGCAGTCGTCTCAAAAAATCCACCACAACATGCGCGGCGGTTTCAAAATGCTGATCGCCACACAACGAGATGGCAATAGACGGCTTGCCTAAAAAACGTCCCTCGGTTGCTGCCGCCACGGTGCCTGAATAGATCACATCATCGCCCATATTGGCCCCCGCATTAATGCCGGATAACACAATGTCTGGCTGATAGCCCAAGCCTCCATTAACCCCCAAGTGCACACAGTCTGTCGGCGTGCCATTCACACTGTAGACATAGCAGTTTGGCACCTCGTTAACCATGGCGTGGGTGTGCAATCTTAAAGGCGCAAGTAAGGTAAGCGAGTTACTGGCAGCACTGCGATTACGTTCTGGGGCCATAATGACTAGGCTTTGAAATGCAATCTCTCTCTGCAAAGTTTCAAATAACAGTTGGATTCCTGGAGCAAAGTAACCATCATCATTGGAGAGTAATATTTTCATCATGTAGAATAAAGCCCTTAACAAACGTAAATAGCAAAAGAGATAGAAAAAACCATAGCAAGTTTAACGCTTAGATTCGTTGAACAGACAGCGTTAAAATAGATACGTAAAGAATTATATAGATTAAATATGACAGAAGACGATAAATCCCTATTTCTCTCCGCCATGATGGACGTGACACCGGTAAAACCAACCAACATCAAAGCAGAAGATAATCCTAATAAACGCCATCGGCAGACGCAAGAGGCGCTTAAGCAGTTAAGACAGCGCCAGCGCGAACAGAGAAACTATGCTCGGATTGAGTCTCGAGAAGCGCCACTTTTTTCAAAACCAGTGACGGCGTTTGAAAGCCTTTTATTTCATCAAAAAGGCATCCGTCTTCAAGAGCTGAGCAAACTTAAAAAAGGAGAGTTTGAGGTGTCTGCAGAACTGGACCTTCACGGTTTGACGCTGGAAGAGGCCAAGAAGATATTGCACGACTTCATTAAGGAAGCCTACCACTTTAAAACACGCTACATCCGCATTATTCACGGTAAAGGCCATCACTCACAAGATGAGTACCCGGCGCTTAAAAACCTGGTTAATCAAGAACTTAAAACCTTACAAGCGGTGCTTGCTTTCAGCAGTGCGCCCGCCAGAACCGGAGGCACCGGCGCGGTTAATGTCTTCCTAAAGGCACAATAATTTAAAAAACAGCAATGATAAACTCAATTTACCTCCTTAATTTTTATACAAAAAAAACTTATTAATCAAAGTATTAAGCCTGAGT
>CAZVPH010000137.1:0-5476 GCA_964628125.1 uncultured Thiosulfatimonas sp.
CGCTTGGACAGTGCCATTGCGCATCTCTTCACGGATTCGTTCAAAAATCAGCACGTTGGCATCCACCGCCATACCGACGGTTAAGACAATTCCCGCAATTCCAGGCAGCGTCAGTGTTGCTTGCAACATCGACAGCACCGCCACAATAATGACTAGATTCAGTGTTAAAGCGACGTTCGCCACCAATCCAAACATTTTGTAACGCCAAACCATTAAAATCAGCACCAGAATAAAGCCGACAATGACTGACATAACCCCTTGGTCAATGTTGTCCTGACCTAAGCTAGGCCCCACTGTACGTTCTTCGACGATCTCCATAGGCGCGGCCAAAGCACCGGCGCGCAGCAGCAGCGCTAAATCTTGCGCTTCTTGTGGCGAATCTAACCCCGTAATTTGGAAACGATCGGCAAACTGTCCACGGATCACTGCAGCGTTAATGACGTCTTTAGTGGTGATGCGCTTTTTGACACTTTCGCCATTCTCTTCAACCGTTTCAACGCGGTTTTCAATAAAGACCACCGCCATACGGTTGCCCACATTTTGTTTAGTGGTGGCCAGCATTTTACGACCACCGGCACCGTCTAATGAGACGTTTACCATCGACGAGCCTTGCTGTGGATCAATACCTGAAGAGGCGTTGACGACGTTTTCGCCACTCACGATCGTGCCACGTTGCAGCAGAATCGGTCGACCGTCTCTAAAGTGGTAAACCGTGGAACCATTAGGCGCATAACCGGTTTTTTCAGCACGATAGGCGTCGCCTTTTTCTTCCACTAAGCGGAATTCAAGCGTGGCAGTTGCGCCTAAAATTTCTTTTGCACGAGCAGTGTCTTGCACCCCCGGTAACTGCACTACAATACGACGGTCGCCCTGTTGCTGAATCACCGGTTCGGCAACCCCCAACTCATTGACTCGGTTACGTAAAGTGTTGATATTTTGTTGCAAGGCGTATTTTTGAGTCTCTGCAATGGTCTTAGCAGAGAGTGTTAGCAGCACCTGTGGACTGGCCATCTCTTCAACGGTTTTAAGCGTAAAACGGTCAGAGTAAGTCGTGGTTAATGTGACCAGGCCTGCTTGCATGGTTTCTAAGTCTTTAAACTTCACCGCCAGAACAGCGTCGGTCGCTTCGCCCTCAACGTCAACCGAAAGGTAACGAACCTTCTCTTCTCTCAAGGCAGCTTTGACTTCGTCAACGTAACGTAGGTAGGCTTTTGAAATGGCGGTTTCCATGTCCACGTCCATCAAGAAATGTACCCCACCACGTAAGTCCAAACCCAGATA
This sequence comes from uncultured Thiosulfatimonas sp., assembly GCA_964628125.1. Taxonomy (GTDB): domain Bacteria; phylum Pseudomonadota; class Gammaproteobacteria; order Thiomicrospirales; family Thiomicrospiraceae; genus Thiomicrorhabdus. The sequence goes on from CAZVPH010000137.1 coordinate 1,282, forward strand.
CATTGGCGAGGCGCTTAAGGCATTTAAAAAGCCAGGCGTCGCCGGGGCTAAGTTCAGCGCAACCACCGCCTGACGTCCTAATGCGTCCTTAATCACCGACTTGGCTTTCAACTGATCTTCTGTGTTTTCAAAACGGATCAAAAAATGACCGTCCTCAAAGACTGAGGACTTTACCGTCAAATTAGCCGCTTGCAGCGCCGTCGCCACCTTGGTTTGCGTGTCCGGTGAGAACTCTACCGATTTCGCCGGAGAGACTTGTACCGCTGGATCATCTCCAAACAGGTTCGGCATCGCATAAGTTAAACCGATGACGGTGACAACGATTAACAGCAAATACTTCCACGCGGGATAGCGGTTGCTGATGATTTTTTGTTTTGATTCAAACATAGGTTCGTTTCCAATCTATCAAACAAGGGAGGGAGTTTAAATGTTGCATAACATTTGTTATTTAAATAACAGTAAATAACGGCTGGTCAAACAACCGTGGGTACTCAACGCGTTTGGCGTTTTGTTAACGCTCTTTTAAGGAGATGATTCGTGCTTAACGGAGTCCAGCATCTGCTTAAAACAACCTTAAAACAACAAAAGGGGCCGTAGCCCCTTTTTGTGAATCCGCGATTTTACTCGCCTTTCAGCGTGCCTTTTGGCAGTAAGCGTGAAATATTTTGACGCTCAATTTTAACCACTACGTTGTCAGCAATTTCCACTTCACAGAAGTTGTCGCTCATCTCACGGATTTTACCCGCCAAGCCGCCATAAGTGACGACTTCGTCGCCTTTTTTTAACGCTTCGACTAAAGACTTATGCTCTTTAACCTTTTTCTGTTGTGGACGAATCAATAAGAAGTAAAAAACCACAAACAGTAAAACCAGTGGAATAATCCCTTCCCAACCACCGCCGAAAGATCCCGCACCGTCGGCCATTGCATCACTAATAAAAAAACTCATCTCTAGACTCCAAAAATTTATAAATAATTTAACCGCTGTATTGTGTCACAACTAACATAAAAAATCTCAACTAAATAACCAGGCCTGGTGACTTTTTTAACGCCTAATTTAAGCTCGCCTTTTACAGATTTATCGGCTCTCAGTCATGATTTAAACCACGTCTTAAATCACTTCTAAAACGCCTCTTTTAAACCCGTTCACGTAACTCAGGCACTGGCTGACCGATTCCTGCATAGAATTCTACAACAAATGCGTCCAGCGCTTGGTTAGCGATCGCATCTCGCATGCCTTGCATAACGTCCTGATAATAGTGCAGGTTGTGAATCGTATTCAAACGCGCCCCTTGAATTTCACGACACTTATCTAAGTGGTGCAAATAAGAAAGGGTGTAGTTTTGACAGGTGTAGCAACTGCACTCTTTATCAATCGGTTCCAAGCTGGTTTTATGCTTGGCATTGCGCAGCTTGACCACGCCTTGACGCGAGAATAGAAAACCATTACGCGCGTTACGAGTTGGCATAACGCAGTCGAACATATCAATGCCGCGTCGGACCGCCTCAACCAAATCTTCAGGCTTGCCCACGCCCATTAGGTAACGTGGTTTGTCTTTCGGCATGTGGGGCTCGGTAAAATCCAACGTGCTCATCATCTCATCTTTGGGTTCGCCCACCGACAATCCGCCAATGGCATAGCCATCAAAACCGATCGCCTTTAAACCATCAATCGACTCTCGCCGAAGATCCTCATACATCCCACCTTGCACAATCCCAAACAGCGCCGCAGGACTGTCACCGTGCGCTATTTTAGAACGCTCTGCCCAGCGCATCGACAACTCCATCGAAAACTTAGCCTCATCGTGAGTCGCGGGATAAGGGGTACATTCGTCAAAAATCATCACAATATCAGCGCCCAGCTTACGCTGCACTTCCATCGACTCTTCGGGGCCCATAAAAATCTTTGCGCCATTGACGGGACTGTTAAACGTGACCCCCTCCTCTTTGATCTTACGCATTTTGCCCAAACTAAAGACCTGAAACCCGCCTGAATCGGTCAGGATAGGCCCTTGCCAGTGCATAAAATTATGCAAACTGCCGTGTAACTCCACAATATCGGTACCAGGGCGCAGAGCCAGATGGAAAGTGTTGCCCAAAATAATCTGCGCGCCTGTTTCAGCCACCTCTTCTGGCGTCATCCCTTTAACCGAACCGTAAGTGCCAACCGGCATAAACGCAGGGGTTTCAACCACCCCTCGGTCAAATTTCAAACGCCCTCGGCGCGCACGCCCATCGGTATTGTCTAGTTCAAATTCCATCTATTTTCTACTCTATTTAATTCGTTGTGTGGTGAGCGTGCTTTGTGACCCGTGACCGAGCTAAACGATTCCGGACTTTATTTTAGAACGGCTACTGTCGACGGTTTTCTGGTGGAAAAACCAACATCGCATCTCCATAACTGAAAAAACGATACGCCTGCTCTACTGCATGTTGATAGGCCGCCATTGTACGCTCATAACCCGCCAAAGCTGAAACCAACATAATAAGCGTCGACTCGGGCAGATGAAAGTTAGTAAACAGCAGATCCACCTCTTTAAAGGTGTAACCCGGGGTAATAAATATATCGGTTTCACCTTGATAGGCTTCAAGCTGACCCGTGACGCTGAACTGAGCCGCACTCTCCAAACACCGAACCGATGTGGTGCCAATCGCAATTACTCGCCCACCCTTCTGCCGCGCTTGACGCACTTGCTCCACCAACACCTCGTTCACCTCTAAATATTCAGAGTGCATAATGTGTTCGCGAATATCATCCACCTGAACGGGCTTAAAGGTGCCAGCGCCGACATGCAAGGTGACAAAACCAACCTCAGCGCCTTTGGCTTGAAAACTGTCTAACAATGCTTGGTCAAAATGCAAACCCGCCGTCGGCGCTGCAACCGCGCCTGGCTTCTCGGAGTAAACAGTTTGGTAGCGTTCTTTATCCGTTGACTGATCTTCTGGACGCTCTATATAAGGGGGCAGCGGCATATGGCCGTAAAGTTCGACCAACTCTAACGCGCTTTTATCAGACAAAATCTTTAAGAGAAACAGAGCGCCTTCACGCCCTAAAACTTCAACGTCGAATGCGCTCTCGATCCGTAAAACCGCACCGGCTTTTGGGGAACGACTGGACTTGAGGTGAGTCAGTAGGGTTTTCTCGTCGACGATCCGCTCAATCAACAACTCTATCTTACCCCCGGTGCTTTTCTCGCCAAACAGCCGTGCGGGAATGACCTTGGTATTATTAAACACCAGTAAATCATTGGGCTGAACATGGGAGAGTAAGTCGGGAAACTGTTCATCCATTACCTGACCGTCAGGCAACATCACCAGCAGACGACTGCCACGCCTCTCTTTGGCAGGCTGCTGGGCGATTAGGGTGTCGGGAAGGTCAAAAAAGAAGTCTTGTCGTTTCACAGGCCAGGTCAGATTAGCAAAGCCAATCCTTATCCATCTCAATAAAGGAGGGCCATTTTCGCTGATTGCATCGCCATATTCAAGCGATTATTCGAATGACTAGTCACGCCAGTGAGGTTCTACAAAAGAGGCGTTACCTCTCCGCTTCAATAACCTCAATTCCAAAACACGATCGACCTTGAGCACATTAACCAATCAAAAAGCTGAACGGCGCCATTTACTCCCATCAACATACCCATTGTAAAAAACGTCGACGCAGACAGTTTCGTACTCTAAAACCCCGTTTTTGCACTCGGTTAATGTTTTAATTCATCAGGACAGTTGACAGCCACCTTACAAACCCATATAATTCGCGCCACTATCTTTTAGTAGTGCCAGTGTGATGGAATTGGTAGACATGACGGATTCAAAATCCGTTGCTCGCAAGAGCGTGGCGGTTCGAGTCCGCCCACTGGTACCATTTAAGCAACCCGCTTAAATGCTATGAAATTGTACGACTGTAGCTCAGTTGGTTAGAGCACTACCTTGACATGGTAGGGGTCGGTGGTTCGAATCCACTCAGTCGTACCAATCATTCTACTTATATCTCAATAAGTTACGAACACACCAAAATACCAAGTTTTCTCTTCAGTACCCTTTGAGTTCATCCTGAGCCCAACTTTAAATTCCTAGGTTTTTCCAACACCTTAATTTTGACCACCACCTAGCCTCAAAAAATTATTGATTTTATCTTATTTCTAAACCCATAGATTCAACTAGTAAGTGCAACACCTGTAAGAATTGAAAAAGGCCAGT
>CAZVPH010000138.1:0-5437 GCA_964628125.1 uncultured Thiosulfatimonas sp.
TGGAAGCCGTAGAATTAACCGCTTTATGCCGTGACGCAAAAACGGCTTGGCAGGCTTTGGGAAAAGTCGATTACAGCTGCAAAGCTAGCGAAGCTGCGAATGTTAAATTTAGACGTTCGTTGTATTTTGTCAAAGACATTCGTGCAGGTGAGGTCATTACCGCGGAACATGTGAAAAGTATTCGTCCTGGATTTGGTTTGGCGCCAAAATATTTAGGTCAAATCGTTGGGCAAGTTGCCCTGCGTGATAGAGCTTGTGGTCAAAGCGTCACGCGAGATGTGGTTGACTGGTCTATTAAACTTTAAATTCGATTCCCGTTACGCGTTCAAGGAAATAAAAATGGATTATAAAACAGAACAAGAATCTTTTTGGGCTGGCTCTTTTGGCGACGAGTATAGCCAAAGAAATGACAGTGAGGCGTTATTAATCAGCAAAACAGCGCTGTTTTCTAAGGTTTTACAGCGTACAGGCCTGCTCAGTTCGGTGGTTGAGTTTGGCGCTAATATTGGGTTAAATTTAAAAAGTCTATCTCGGTTATTACCCAATGTTTCGTTGTCTGCCATCGAGATTAATGAGTACGCAAAGTCACAGTTAGAGTTGTGGGGTGGGTGTCATGAAATATATCATCAGTCAGCGCTAGAGTTTAAACCGTGTACAACGTATGACTTGTCGATGATTTTAGGCGTGTTGATTCATATCAATCCGAATGAACTCCCACAAATGTATGAAAAACTATATCAATCGAGTGGTCGCTGGATTCTATTGTCCGAGTCTTATAATCCAACGCCGGTTGAGGTCAATTATCGTGGAAATGCAGGGCGTTACTTTAAACGCGATTTTGCCGGTGAAATGTTGGATCTGTACCCTGACTTGACCTTGGTTGATTACGGTTTTGTGTACCATCGAGATCCACACTTTCCGCTGGATGACACTACTTGGTTTTTGATGGAGAAAAACGGCTAAGTCATGGTGTTAATATTGAAGAACGCTTTTTAAACGTTCGATCCTCTAAATTGATTTGGTGTGGTTATTCAACACCAAACAACTCTCAATCCAATCAATCTGCGAACAGCGATTCGTCCCACTCGGTCGCCGTCAGTCAAAAGCGTATCAAACGCGCCCATAAGGAATGTTATGCAAACCGTTCAAACCCAACTTGGAGAAACTGTACTGGAAGGGTTTTATCCCGACCAACTTAACAGCCAACGTTCTGAGCTTATTTATAATCGATTTGTCGGTCATGAACTGCCGAAAAACAAGTTATTTGTTATGTTCGGAACCGACTCTGGCTTGATGGTTGACTACATCGCGCAGATTTCTACTGTAGGACAACGGTTTATTTTCATCGATTTTCCAGAGGTGATTGAGCACATAAAAGCCACCAGGCCTGTTCAGTTAACCGATAAAGTGATCTTGCAGACGACGGATGAGTTTGAGTTTGAAAATCTCTACGACAATTACCAGGATTACGCCATTCGAAACGCGATTGTTTTAATGAGATCATTGGTGGTGCAGGAAGACAGAGGACGCTATCAAGGACTGTTTAAAGCGCAGCAAGAGCTGTTTCATCGCTTTTTAATTGACCGAGTGGATAATCTTGATTTTAAAAAAATGTTTGATCAGCAGCTGGATAACGTTTGCGACTTAGTGCATCCGCTGTCGGTGATTAAAGATCGATTGTCTGGCGATATTCCTGGAATCGTTCTTGGGGGTGGCCCCTCTTTAGACCAGATGATTCCCTGGCTAAAAGAGCACCAAGAAAAAATCTGGATCTTTGCCGCCAGTCGTATCAGTAAACGGCTACTTAAAGAGGGGATTACACCTGATTTTATAGGCGTATTTGATGGGCAGCCGTTAATTTTTGAGTACTCAAAAGAGATGTATGCGTTTGAAGACCGTTCCATTCTCATTACCGGAGAGCATTCGTATTCTCGACTGATTCGTCAATGGTCGGGGCTGAAAATGTACAGCCGTAGACGCTTTCCCTGGGGCAGAAGAGCGGAAGAGAACTTTATCTCTGACGGCCCCACGGTGACCAATGCATTATTTGGTATTGCGGCCTATCTAGGTGTGTCAAACTTTTACTTAGCCGGTGTAGACTTCTGTTTTACCCGAGAAGGGGTTTGTCATGAATCAAGCAGTATTGAGTCACGGAACAAGCAGCGAGACAATACGGACACAACCGCTCTAAACTACAAAGGCGAGCAGGTCGGCACCAATATCCAGCTGTACGACGCACGCAATATGTTTGAAGAGCAGTTTTTACGGTTAAAAGAAACCTGGTCGAATTTAGAGGCACATAACCTTAATGAGGCCGCTGCGGTGATGGAAGGGATTGATTATCAATCCATTGATCAAGTTCGATTTGGCGGTAAAAAGTTTAAGGTGGTTGAGACCTTTAAGGATGTGTTAGCAAATGATGCCGAAAGTGAGAGAGCCTTTCAGGCATTTTTAAAAGCGGAAATTGCGTCGCACTCCAAGTGGTTCTCAACCATTTCAAGAGAATCAAAAAAAGGTGTGTACTTAACCTCTGCGCTATTTAAAGACCCAGCCAAACAGGGGTTGAGAACGAAGGAAATTCTTAAGCTTAAAGCACGCTTAGAGAAACTGCTCGGGGTTGACTATCAAACTATGGTCAATTACGCCTATAACGCTTTTATGATGACACTGCAGCCGGTGAACTCTGAAGACAATATGTCACAACAAGAGATGAGTAATGCCTTAATGGGATTTTTTAACGGTTTAAAAGTGGCCGCTGAAGAATTTTTGGTTAAGTTGGAAGAGATTAAAGAAGAACTCAAGTTCCGCGCCTTAGAAGTTGACCCGACCACCGACTTTGAATTGTTAGCTAACCACTGGTTGAAAGCCCGAATTCCCGGACGTTTTAAGCTGTGGTTAACGCACTACGCGCCGCAACCGTACACGTATTATAAAACGCACTTTGCGGAATCGGTTACCGCATTAGAGGCCGGCTTCGCACACGTGCTTACGGATGAAAGTGCACTGGAAGCTCATTTTAACGAGCGTTTCAACACACCTGACGAGTTTGCGGCCTTGTTGAAAGAGGCGTTTAATGCTCAAGATCTTACGGCACTCGAGCAGATTCAGCGTCAAATAAAGCGCATCGATTCGAATCAGCATGAGTATATTGCAGTCGTTGCTTACTCGAACGGCTTGCGCCTAGAGTTAAAAGGGGAGTTGGAGGACGCCTTGCTTCATTACCTTACGGTAGACCCGAATCAAAAAATCGCCATTATTCAACAGCAGGTTTCATCACTGGCTTTTTTGTTAAAACAGTATGAAAAAGGATTGGCGGCACTGTACGCCTTAAGCCAAATGGATGTGAGGGTGTTGCCCAGTTATGCTGCCGCGTTAAGTTTGCTCGGTCGAACGGCTGAGGCGATTGCTGTTTTGAAGGACTATCCTTATTTGGACCAGGACACAGAAGCCTTTATCAGCTTACTGCGATTGCATGTGTCAGTAGGCGATATTAACGCTGCCAACACCCTGCTTGAGCATGCAGAAACGTGTGAAACGCTGGACCAAGAGTCTTTGCACTCTTTTGTAGACTCTTTAAACGCCTCTTAAAGAGAACAGCGTAGCGATTTTACCTGCCACAGCCTAGTTTTACCTCTCTAACTCTTTTAGAAGTTCCTTATCAACCACCTATTCACGGGTGGTTTTTTGTTTTATGAGCTTTTTAAATCCTCTGAATCCTCTATAAACAGTGGGTTTTCCCTTCTTTTTGTATTTAATTGCAATTAAATCCACTTTTTGTCTCAAGCTTTCTGCTTTGTGCCCGTTAACTTAATTGAAGGCAGGAGACACTGCTTCAAAACTTAAAATAGAAACATAACAACACAACACAAGAAAAAGATAGGGAGTAAATATTATGGCTATGGTAATCAACACAAACATCGGTTCAATCAATGCAACGCGTCAACTAGAAGTCAGCAGCAGAGACCAAGCAAATGCTATGGAGCGTTTGACCTCTGGTTTAAGAATCAACAACGCCGCAGATGATGCAGCAGGATTAGCCGTTGCAACCAATATGACGACGCAGATCCGAGGAACGGATCAAGCGATTCGTAATACTAATGATGGCATCTCATTAGCGCAAACCATTGATGGTGCGGCAGAAGAGATGACCAATATGATGCAGCGTCAGCGTGAGCTAGCAATCCAGTCTTTAAACGGAACCTACTCAACAGAAAACCGTGCGTCCATGAACGCAGAGTATTCAGCACTGTCGGACGAGATTAGCCGTATTGCAAGCACCAGTAAATTTAACGGGGTTCCTGTGATGAACACAATAACCACGGTGGACATTCACTCAGGCTGGGAAAATAATGCAGCCGATAAAATTGGTGTGACCACTATTGGTGGGGCTGCAATTGCAACAGCCGTCTCTGGGCAGAGTATTACAACGGTTGCCGCATCGGGTGCCGCCATCAGTGTTCTGAACACTCAGCTTTCAACATTGAGCTCAGCACGTTCTGGGGTAGGTGCGGTGCAAAACCGTCTTGAGTACACCATTGCTAACTTGCAGAACGTTAGTGAAAACATCTCAGCGGCTCGTTCAGGCATTGAAGACACCGATTTTGCGAAAGAGAGTGCGGATTTAGCGAGAACTCAGGTTTTACAACAGGCAGGCATGAGCATGTTAAGTCAAGCCAACCAAACCTCGCAAAATGTATTGCAGTTATTACAGTAATCAATAAGTGACCAGGCCTGGTCGCTCTGATGAGAGTGATTAAGCTCGCAAAAAGAATTTGAGGCAATCAAATATTTTCTCAAAACCATTCGTCAAAACATCGACGGGTAATATTTAAAGTTAGCGAGCTAAACGAGCGGAACTAACAAATCTTAAAAAGGAGAATTATCATGTCAATGGTAATTAATACGAACATAGGTTCAATCAACGCAACTCGTCAGCTAGAGTCTTCAAATAGAGATTTGGCTGTATCCATGGAGCGTTTAACTTCTGGTAAACGAATCAACAATGCGGCAGATGATGCGGCTGGTATGGCTGTAGCAACGAACATGACTACGCAGATCCGAGGGACTGATCAAGCGATCCGTAACGCAAACGACGGTATCTCTCTAGCTCAAACAATCGATGGTGCATCAGAAGAGATGACCAATATGATGCAACGTCAGCGTGAGTTAGCGATCCAGTCTTTAAACGGAACCTACTCAGCAGAAAACCGCGCGTCTATGAACGCTGAGTTTTCAGCCTTGTCAAGCGAATTGGCACGTATCGCCACCACCAGTAAGTTTAACGGCGTTCAAGTGATGTCGACAGCTGCCACGATTAACATCCATTCAGGTTGGGAAAACACAACGGCGGATGGTATCGGAGTGACCACTATTGGTGGAGCTGCCATTGCCGCTGCGGTTACCGCTGTTGGTATTACAACGGTATCTGCAGCCGGTG
>CAZVPH010000139.1:0-5409 GCA_964628125.1 uncultured Thiosulfatimonas sp.
AGCCGCCGCGACCGATGTGTTGATTGAGAAAGCCGATGGTTTAATTAAACAACTCAATTTAGAGGCGCTGCTGGTGACTCGCAGCGAACACGGTATGGCGTTAATCACCACCTCCGAGGCGCCTTATCTACTACAATCCCAAGCGCAAGACGTGTTTGATGTGACCGGAGCGGGCGACACGGTTATGGCAACCTTGGCCACCGGATTCGCCAGTGGGTTGAGTTTGCAAAAATCGGTTAATCTCGCCAATCAAGCCGCCAGTGTGGTGGTACGAAAAGTTGGCACCTCGGCCGTTTCGAAAGCCGAACTCGATGAGGCGATTAAAGCCTCATCTCGTCATCAAGGTTATCTGCCGATGAATGAAGATGAGCTGCTAGAGCTGGTGCAGCTGGCGCAAAAAAATGGCGAGCGTGTCGTGATTACCAATGGCTGTTTTGACTTACTGCACAGCGGACACGTCCGTTATTTGAACGAAGCCGCTAAGTTGGGTGATCGCTTGATTGTCGCCGTTAATTCAGATGAATCGGTGCAAGCTTTAAAAGGGCCCACGCGTCCTATTGTCGGTTTACAAGGGCGCATGGAGCTGCTTTCAGCGCTTAGCTGTGTTGATTGGGTCGTGCCTTTTCACGAAACTACGCCAGAGCGACTGATCTGTAAAATAAAGCCCGATGTATTGGTGAAAGGCGGTGACTACAAACCGTCCGACATCGCTGGCTCAAAGTGCATTTGGGACAATGGCGGGCAAGTCGAGGTTCTGTCTTTTTGGGACGGCTACTCCACCACAGGCCTGGTCAATAAAATTCAAGAGTCGGACGCTATTGAAGCGCAAACATTGGCCGAGCGTAAATCCACAAAGTAGCCACCATGAGAGGCGTTAAAGCAGAAAACAAGCCGGAAACAAGCCGAAAATCCTAGGTCGCTAAAATCAAAAAAAGAGGAGCAGAGATGAAAATAGACTTTACCCACGCCGTCACAGAGCATCATAAAGCGATTGAATCGGTTTTAGAGCAGTCTGATAAAGTCACCCAAGTGGTCGAGCGAATTTTAAACAGCATCGCTCAAGGCGGTAAAGTTATCTGGCTCGGCAATGGCGGCAGTGCAGCCGACGCACAGCACATGGCCGCAGAGCTTATGGTGCGCTACATTAAAAATCGTCAACCCATCGCCTCGCTAGCCCTCACGACCGACAGCTCTATTTTAACCGCGCACAGCAACGATTTTCATTTCGACACCGTCTTTTCACGACAGATCCAAGGCCTAGCAAAACCTGAAGATGTGATCATTGCCATGTCCACCTCCGGCAACAGTCCCAATGTGATCAATGCGGTAGCCGTTGCCAATAAAATAGGCTGTTTTACTGTCGCAATGACCGGTCAAACCAGCAGTCAACTCAGTGCCATTGCACAGATCTGTTTCCAAATAAACACCCAAGAAACCGCCCGGGCTCAAGAAGCCCACAGCTTTATCAACCACCTCATCTGCGAAGGCCTAGATTCCGTTTACGAAGAAGAGTGAGTGTTTAATCGGTGAGCACACAAAGGTGGTTTATGTAATACTGGATTAACTACTGCGTAAGGTGTAATTAATACTTATAATGTTTTTCACTTTCTGTTACTATGAAATTTCGCTGTTTTTGACAGCGTTTAATCTTTCATTTGTAGGAGTACGAACATGATGTTTAAAAGTGTATTATTTGTTGCGTTATTGAGTGCCAGTTCTGTTGTGTTGGCGAGTCCGGTGAATGTAAATACCGCGTCGGCGGATGAGATTGCTGCGGCTTTAACGGGGATTGGTCCAGCAAAAGCGATGGCGATTTCTGAGCTGTGTCAGGCAAAGCCCTGTTCTAAGCCTGAGGATCTGTTGCAGGTAAAAGGCATTGGTGAGAAGACCTTAGAGAAAATTAAGATGGATCTGGTGTTTAAATCAGCAGAGTAAGCGAGTTTAAGTTTGTGTGTATGTGAGCAGGCCTGGTCATTTTTGATTGGGCTTTTTTGTTTTAAGCGGATGCACACGGCCGTTCACCTCTAACACGGTTATGGTGAGTCAACAGAACGTCTCAATGTAAAAAGGTCTAAGCATGAATGCAATGATGAAGTATTTGAACGCAAATCGACCAGGCCTGCTCAGTTTGCGAATGGCGCTGATTTGTTTGAGTTTTTTGGTTATCAGTACACCACTTCTGGCTGCGGAGTTGAATGCCGACAAACAGGGCTCCTCATCTGGAGCACTTTCCGAAGCGTTGTCTAAAGAGCTTTCACACAAGAATGCAACACCTCCTACCAAACCAGAATTATTACTGTTAAAGAGCTATGAGTCGGATCAAAATGTCCGTGGCTGGTTGATGAGCGAAAAATTGGACGGGGTGCGGGCGTATTGGAATGGTCGGCAGTTGATGAGTCGTACCGGCAGGCTGTTTGCAGTTCCCGATAGTTTTACGGAGAACTTTCCACCGTTTGAGCTGGACGGGGAGCTGTGGTTGGGTCGTGGGCAGTTTGAGCAGACGGTGTCCATTGTCAACACTCAAACGCCTCATGACGGCTGGCAATCTCTGACCTATCAAATATTTGAAGTGCCCAATCAGCAAGGTGGACTTTTAGAGCGTCTTAAAGTGTTTGAGCTCTATTTAGAGAGGTTTCCTGCGCCGAGTTTGCGAGTGATTGAGCAAGTGACCGTCCAGAACAACGCGCATTTAAAGGCGGAGTTAGAGCGCGTTGTTGAGCTGGACGGCGAAGGCTTAGTGGTGCGTCATCCCGATACCGCGTACCAGACGGGTCGTTCAAACCAAGCGTTAAAAGTGAAGTTAAAGCAGGATGCAGAATGTGAAGTAACCGGTTATACGGCAGGCAAGGGGAAGTATCTCGGCCAAGTTGGCGCCTTGCAGTGTAAAATTTTAGACGGTCAATTGATGGCGTTAACCGATCTGCACGATAGAGTGCTTAAAATTGGCAGCGGTTTAACCGACGCACAACGCGCTGCACCGCCTAAGATTGGCACGGTGGTGACTTTTCAGTATATGGGCTTCACTCAAAAAGGTTTACCACGCTTTCCGGTGTTTTTGAGGGTGCGAGAGCTGTTCTAAGCAACGACTCATAAGCGCCAAGTATTCCTAAGCAAGTAATCTCAAACAATTAACTCAAACAATTAACTCAAATAATTAACTCAAATAATTAACTCAAATAATTCTAGGCAAGTAACTCCAAGCAAAAAGCCCCGTTGATTGTCTAATCAACGGGGCTTTTTGCTTGGTGAGTTATGTTAGCTTTGTGGGTTATGCAATGTTTCGTTAAGTCAGGCTATTTGCCCTGCATAAACGCATCAATACGATCCAGCGCGTTCACTAGGTTCTCCATGCTAGTCGCAAAGGAGATACGTAGGTGCTTTTCGGCGCCAAACGCCGAGCCTGGGACGACGGCGACCAGTTTATCTTCCAGCAGTGCGGCAGACAGTTCGGCGTCATTTTTCATGCCTTTCAGGGCGAGGGCTTCGGAGACATCCATAAAAGCGTAAAACGCGCCGTCGGCTTTGATGCACTTAAACCCTGGGATTTGATTGATGCGTTCGACCACAAATAGGTGGCGTTTTTTGAACTCGGTCAACATAACCTCAATGCAGGCTTGTGGGCCATTCAGCGCTTCGACCGCCGCCGCCTGAGAAATAGAGCAGGGGTTAGAGGTGCTTTGCGATTGCACTTTACGCATTCCGGTAATCAAGTTCGCCGGCCCGCCCGCGTAACCAATGCGCCAACCGGTCATGGAATACGCTTTCGAGACGCCGTTCATGACGATGGTGCGGTCGGTTAATTCAGGACACACTTCTAAAATATTCGTGAAAGGCGTATCGCTCAATAGGATGTGTTCATACATATCGTCTGACGCAATCAGAATGTTTGGGTGCTTTAGCAATACGACACTCAAGGCCTTCAATTCGTCTGCGGTGTAAACTGCGCCGGTTGGGTTTGAGGGACTGTTGAGCACAAACAATTTGGTTTTAGGCGTAATGGCCGCTTCAAGTTGCGCAGGCGTAATTTTAAACCCTTGGGCGATGCCGGCTTCAATAAACACCGGTTCTCCGCCTGCCAACAAGGCCATGTCCGGGTAAGAGACCCAGTAAGGCGCTGGAATAATGACCTCATCGCCGTCGTTCAACGCGGCTTGGCAGAGATTGAAAAAGCTCTGTTTGCCTCCAGAAGAGACTAAAATCTGGTTCATCGCGTAGTCTAAATTATTGTCGCGTTTAAACTTGGCGCGAATCGCCTCTTTTAAATCCGGCGTACCATCCACCGCGGTGTAACGCGTTTGACCATTGTTAATCGCTGCAATGCCCGCGGCTTTGATGTTCTCTGGCGTATCAAAATCCGGCTCGCCTGCGCCAAGGCTAATGATGTCTTTACCTGCGCGTTTTAACTCGGCGGCTTTGGCCGTAATTACCAGTGTAAGGGAAGGTTTAACTCGATTAACACGATCAGATAAACTAGCCATTGATTGAATTTCTCCAGGGGTGAATCAGCTTGTATAATAGTGTGCCCTTTGCGTGTGCAAAGGGTTGAATAGATCGTTTGTTTGGCATTAAAATGGCGACAAAAAATCTGAGTACAAACCAGTGCACGGCTTAAAATTGGCCATAATGAGAGTGCACTGGAATTTAATTGTTAATTCCTCCTATTCTACTGGATTTCACGGGGAGTTTTAAAGGAATAATTGTGTCTAAATCGTTTGAACTCGTTTCTCCCTACTCTCCGGACGGCGATCAGCCGACCGCCATTGCAAAATTGGTCGAAGGATTGCACGATGGCGAGGCTTTTCAGACCCTTTTAGGGGTGACGGGGTCGGGTAAAACCTTCACGATTGCCAATGTCATCCAGCAGGTTCAGCGCCCCACGATTATCCTCGCCCACAATAAAACCTTGGCGGCGCAACTGTACGGTGAAATGAAAAGCTTTTTCCCCAATAACGCCGTTGAATATTTTGTCTCCTATTACGACTACTATCAGCCCGAAGCCTATGTGCCGGCGTCGGACACCTATATCTCCAAAGACTCGTCGGTGAATGAGCAGATAGAGCAGTTGCGTTTGTCGGCCACCAAAGCGCTGTTGGAGCGCGAAGATGTGATCTTGATCGCCACCGTCTCCGCCATTTACGGTTTGGGCGACCCCGAGATGTATCTAAAGATGATTCTGCAGATTCGTCTGGGCGATAAGATCGCTCAACGCGACATAATCGCTCGGCTGATCTCTATGCAATACAACCGCAATGATATCGAACTGTGGCGCGGCAGTTTTAGAGTGCGCGGTGACGTGATCGATGTCTTTCCGGCCGAAGCCGAAGAGTATGCGTTGCGCATTGAACTGTTTGACGACGAAGTGGAGAGCATCGCCTGGTTTGATTCGCTCACCGGCGAAGTTTTGTCGCG